>JAHFUF010000638.1:2603-3594 GCA_023265235.1 Blastocatellia bacterium | reverse complement strand
TAAATATGATCTGCCCATTCATCAAAAGGCTCTGGTAGATTGAGTTTTTTTCTAGATTGTGGACGATCATCATCGATCTCAAATTCCATTTCACGATTAACAAAAACGCCAAACCCTGGAATTGAAGGCTCAGTATGCTTAATTTCTGGCCTTCCATTGTTAGGTTCAATATTGCGTTTTTGTTGTGTTGCTTGGAGATTTTTATCCGATTTATCCATTTTATCTAATTTATCTAAGATGACATTAGCATTTAACTCAATATTACTCGTTAATATTTTTGCTGATTCTGTTTGATTAGATGTCTGAGAAATAACTCCTGAAATGCCTTCTAGGTTTGCTTTTGTTTGCTCAAGTGGTATTTGCGATGGAAGGTTACTTAGTTGGTTTTCTAGGCTTTGGTTAGCAGCTAAAGTTAAATTATTAGCTGATGGATTACCTAGTTCTTGTGCATTAGGAATATTCACTTGTTTACCAGCAAAAAGTAGAGGATCTTTTAATAGTTGAGGGTTAGCTTTTAATAGGTCAAACACGCCCACTCCTAGCTCATTAGCTACTTGTTCTAGGCTTTGCCCAACAGCAACAGAAAGAGTTTTACTAGTTGTTAACTCAGAAATATCAATTTTATTAGTACTATTAGTTGGAGAAGGTTGTCCTAGTAAAGAGGTTTTGTCTAAAGAGGTTCTATCTAAAGAGGTTTTATCTAATAAAGAGGGATTGGCTAGACTGTTAATATCTTCTAGTGCGGAATTAATTAGGTTGAGTTGGCCAGCAAATAAATTGCTATAATCTAATTTTACTGTACTAGCAAAGTTACTTTGATCACTAAGGCTAAGGTTTCCATCTAAGGCTAGGCTTTCTATTTCTTGATTTGCTGCAAACTGTGGTAATGGAAGAGTTTGAGCCAAGCCGTTGTTTGCTAGTAGGGGAATTGTGTTCTCTACTGCTGTTTCTCCTAGGGAAGTATTATCGCTAGGCAACAAAATATTAAATG
>JAHFUF010000638.1:0-2578 GCA_023265235.1 Blastocatellia bacterium | reverse complement strand
CTGCCTGTACGCGAGCCGCCATTATCTAAAGAACCCTCTTCTTTAACAATTACATCGCTTTGAATTGAAAAGTCTCCTTTTGGATCAGAGGAAACCTCTATGGATTGAAAAATTCCTATTTCTATAGCATTTTCAAGGTCTTTGATTTGTGAAGTAGTATGACCTTGGGTTTGATCTAGGGGTTTGCCCCCTTTTGGATTAGGGTTGTTTGGTGTTTTATCTGGCTTATTTTCGGCGTTAAGTGTTTGCTTAATATTGTCTTTTTGATTAAACAAGTTTCCTAGTTTAGCAGTTTGTTCAATAGGTAGGTTTATTTTAGTAGAAAGCTCTTTAGATGTATTATTGGAGGCATTATTAGGGATATTAAAAGAGCCAGATTTTTTATTACTTCTATTATTACCTAAAGAAAGGTTATTTGCATTTGGTCGGTTAATAAGGCTAGGGAAAAAACGATTATTATTTGCTCTATCATTACCAGATTGGTTCAAGGAATTTTGAATTTGACTTTTTAGGAAATTAGAATCAGTCAAATTAATTGGTCTATCAGACTTACCGCTTGTTGGTACATCCTTAAATTTTCCTTTTGCTGATTCTGTATTAGGAAGCTGTTTTACCTCTAGGCCAATAGGCGAAGGGCTTTCCTCACTTTTTTTGTTATTAGTTTCTATTAACTCACTGTCAATATTATTGAAGCTATTTATTAGCCCATCTATTTTCATAATAAACACCTATAGGGTTGTTTTAATAATTTTTGTTAAAAATGAAGTTAAGAATATGTAGCTTAAAAAGAATTTTTCCTAGTAATTATCGGCATAACAAAGAAAAAGTTACCTTAGACTTTGGCTTAGCCGCTTGTAAATAGCTGAGGGGCAAAAGTTGTAAGAGTTCCTAGAGCAATTTTGCAGAATAATAATAATTTTTATTGTAACCACGAAGCATAATAAGCATTGTTTAATTCATCAGCAAATTCCAGTGCTGTTGAATACCTATCACTAGGAGATTTAGCTAGTGCTTTGAATACAACATTTTCAACTGCTTGTGGAACATCAGGAACTATAGTGTGTAGAGGGCTAGGCATATTTGAAATTTGATTTGCCATCATTGCCATCATTGTTTTAGCTTGAAAAGGATGTTGGCCTGCTACTATTTCGTAGAAAATTAAGCCTAAATTATAAATATCTGTACGTAAGTCATAAGGCTCTTCCATACAGCGTTCTGGAGACATATAAGCAGGGGTTCCTACTACAAGTCCTGGTAAGGTTTTCATATTATCAAAGTCATTCTCTGTAAGCTGTTTAGCTATCCCAAAGTCAATAAGCTTCATTACTTCGTTGTCATCAGAGGTTCGGTGTAAAACTATATTAGCGGGTTTTAAGTCTCTATGGATAACTCCTTGTGAATGAGCAACATTAAGTGCTGCACAGATGGGAGTAAGAATTTGAATTGCTCGACGAAGTGGGATTTGTCCTACTCGTTGTTGTTCACCTAAAAGGGTTTCTCCTTTTAGTAATTCCATTACTATGTAGGGGGTACCACTTTCAGTAAAATCAAAATCATGTACAGTAATTACATTAGGATGTTTAATTGATGCAGTGGTAACAGCTTCTAAGTGAAAACGTCGGGCAGTTTCTGGGTCGCGAATATAGCTACTACGCAGTAGCTTTAAGGCTACATTATCACCCATTAATAATCTTTGAGCCAAATAGACTTCAGATGCTCCACCAGCACCTAAAGATCCTAAGATTACATATTTATTATCAATGATCTCTCCATCTCTTTTTTTTACTTTTGCTAGTTCGCTACGTACTTGAGGGTCTTTACTGTCTTCTGTTTTTCCATATCTACTTAGACTTTTTAGCTGCTCGCCATAACCAAATGTGTAATCTTTAGTTTGAAGTTCCTCTGTTGTAATATCTGCAATATTACTTAAGTCCATTTCTAGTAAATTTATAATAGGGATTGTTTCTGAAGGGCCAGGGCTAACCAACTGTTTAGCAGGAGTAGTTGGTTTAATCGAAAACATTGTTCTTAGATGTTCTTTGGTTGTTTGCTCCATAAACTAATTGACACTAATACTAGTACTAATAAACTTTAAGTTTTGCTTGTAACATTTGGATTAGGGGACATAACAACTAATAGTACTAGTCTTTCTTTTGCAATATTTTCTACGCCATGCACAAATCCTGCTGGGGCTAAAACTGTGTTACCAACGCCTAATGTTTGTTGTTCTTGACCAATATGAAAATGGCCAACACCTTCTAGGACAAAGTAAATTTTATCTGCATCATTATGAGTATGAAGTTTTTGACTTTGCTGTGGTTCTAGGCAATATATATCACAAAATAAGTTTTCTGTTTCAAAAAGATTTACTTTCACCATTTTATCTGGAGAAAATTTTTTTAGTTCGCTAAAAAGCTTTACTTCCAAACAAACCTCCAGAGAAAAACCTAATCTAAACAAAAATTTTTGTTTATTTTAACCAATTGGTAAAAGGGAAGTGCCCTCGGCGCGACTTGAACGCGCAACCTACGCCTTAGGAGGGCGTTGCTCTATCCATTTGAGCTCGAGAGCAGAACAT
>JAHFUF010000637.1 GCA_023265235.1 Blastocatellia bacterium | reverse complement strand
TGATATCGCTAGTAATATGCTCAGCTAGGACAGTAATTTGTCCTCCATGACTATGGAGTTGGGTAGCTTGAATTTTGCCTACTTCCTCGATAATTCCAGTAAACATCTAAATTCTTCCTAAAGAGTTTGCTACTAGATTTAGTTTTCCCTCAATGTGTTCTACCATTTTTTCTATCACGCCTGTAGGTGATAATTTTGAAGTATCAAGCTTAATAGAATCTACTGCTGGTCGTAGGGGAGCATAAGCCCGGTGGCTATCACGTTGGTCACGCTCTTCTATTTCTTTTAGGGTTTGTTCTAGGGTTAAAGCTTCACCGCGATTGATTTCTTCTAAGTTACGTCGTCGTGCTCGTTCATAAACATCTGCAACTAGAAAAAACTTCAAATCTGCATTAGGAAAGACATGTGTCCCAATATCACGACCATCTAGGACTACACCACCTTGTTTACCCATTTCTCTTTGACGTTCTACTAAAGCTTGACGCACACCGCCAATAGCAGAAATTATTGAAGCCGCTTGACTTACTTCAGGAGTACGAATTTGTTCGGTTACTTCTTGCCCATTAAGAAAAACATGTAACTGATAAGGCCCTCCTTGAAGAAAAATATCACTTTGTTTTACTAGCTCTGTGATTTTTGCTTCTTCAGTTAAAAGTATTTCTTTACCAAGTACAGCTAAAGCCGCAGCACGATACATTGCTCCTGTGTCAATATATAAATAACCAAGATTATTTGCTAGTGCTTTACCAGCAGTACTCTTGCCAGCACCAGAAGGGCCATCTATTGCAATAATTAACTTTTTCATCAAACTCACCTAAGTTATCTTATGTAGGGGGTAGATAACTTCAATTATAAATCTATGTTTGGTTTTGATTTTATTTGGCAAGAAATTTACTCTGAAACTTACCTGTTGGTCAATAATAATAGCAGGGATAAAAGGCAAATAAATCTAAACCCCTTTTGTAAAGAAACTTAGATTTATAGATTAGCCTTAGATAATTTTTCTAGTTAGCCCTCTTTTACACAACATATGCATAACACATAATGATATTTTATCCTTTGCTTGACAGCGTGAAATCGTATGCTAAAATTTTTCTATTCGTCACAGCTTGAGGCAGCTATCTCAATATTTACAATAACTTAACTGTAAGCAACATTTAGTTTTGAGAAGGTTGTTTTCGATAAACAAGAAATTTCTAAGCTTAGTGAGAAAATGTTATGAAACCATTTAATCAATGGCCACTATTTCTTGTTCCTGTAGTAGTAATTATGATGGGGACAGTTGTTAATGCCAGTTCTACTTCAGGAACTATTTCCGGGACAATAAAAGATAATGAAGATCGACCTTTAGTTGGTGCTGTAATTCGTATCTTTAATGATAGTGAACAAGAAGCAATATTAAAGACAGTTACAGACAAAAATGGTCGGTTTTTGGCTAGTAACCTTTCCCCTGGAAACTATAAACTAAAAGCAATTGCTAGTGGATATAAACCTGTAGAAGTAGCTCAAGCCAATGTAATACCTTTGCGCAACACTATTTTTGACTTAAAATTAGAAAAAGCTAGTTCTCTACTTACAGCAGAACAACAAAGAGATAGTTATAAGTATATCCTACGACGTAATCGAACAATATTTCAGTGGGATGAGCAAGAATATATAGCAGAGAAAAAGCCTTTTATTCGTGAAACACATGGTTTTATAAATTTTACTTCTTCAAAGTCTTTTTCTTCACACCCTTTTCCAATTAACTCTTCTAACTTAAATTTTGCTTTGGCTCAAATGTTAAATGAGGATGTAGAGTTGGTTATTGCAGGCCAAACAGGTTTAGCTGTTAATAGCCCTCAAAGAATAGATGTTAAAGCTTCACTCTCTCATAACGATGATCATAAAGTGGAATTAGCTATTGGTTATGGACAACTTCCAACAATTTCACCTGGCATAAAACCAATTACTAGAGATATTAACCAATATACTATTCGAGCTATAGACAAATGGCGTGTTTCTGGCCCTGTAGTAATTGTTTATGGGTTTGATTACTCTCATTTTGATGGAGCAAAACAATCAAATCATTTTGCCCCAAGAATAAGTTTAGACTTGCAAGTTAGTCCAAATAATCAGCTTTTTGCTGCAATCTATTCACCTGATGGGGCTGATATTGAAAGTAGTACAGAATTTGAAACAACAAAAGTCGATTTTAAAGGGCCAGTAGAATTAATTAGTTTAGTCCCTCAGCCAACTGTAGAAAATAGTCAACGTTATGAAGTTGGTTATAGCCATACATTTAAGGATCGTTCTCGTATAGAAACCGCACTATTTTGGGATAAAATCTCCAATCGAACCATTCCTTTGGTTTCAGAAGAAAGCACTGAAACACAACAAGCCGATAGTAATTTAACGCTTAATACTATTTCTCAAACAGGAGAAGCTAAAGGAGTTAGGGTTATCTTTTCCCAACCAATTACTAGTAATCTTTCTACTATGGTTGGGTATTCTTTTGGTCAAGGTCAAGAGTTAGGTTTTTCTGCTACAGGACAACCAATGGTTTCTCTTGGCTACTTTCAGGTTTTTACTGGTAAGGTAAATGCTCAATTCTTAAGCACTGGCACGAAAGTTTCTGCTGTTGTGCGCTTGGCTAGCCCAAATGCTTTGCTAGCAATAGATCCTTTCCAAAAACAAATGCGTATGCTTGATCCTAATTTTAGTGTTTATTTAACTCAATCAGTACCAATGTTTGGCTTTGTTCCTGGTAGATGGGAAGCAACATTGGATGCTCGTAATCTTCTAGACGTAAAATTAGGAGACAATCAAACAAAAGTTGCAATTGCTCAATATTGGCGCACTATTCGTGGAGGCTTCTCCGTCAGGTTTTAAGTTTCTTGAAATTCTTAAATTTCTTAAAATCTAGAATTTTTACTATGCATTGATTCCTTATCTACAAAATCCTGGATTAATTGCAAAAAAATGGATTTATTTTTGTGGAAATGTTTCTTGTCCCTTGATTTTTCAATAACTTACAATTTGATTTTTTACGGAATATAAGTTGCATTTATTGATCTGATGTTTTAACACCTTCTATCAATAACCTTTATGTTTAATATCGCGACAAAAACCAAAGAGTTGCTTATGTTGATTCTAACCATTGGGATCATACTTTTGGGACTTGTCAACACTAATGAACGCCTTAATCAAAACCCTCTTCCAGATGATGGAGTTGGTTGGATAGATACTAGTGAAGTAATAAAAGCTGATTTAGTACGTACAGGTTCTTCAGCAGACCGTGCAGGCATTGTACGAGGAGACTTACTCCGTTGGGTTAGTTTTGATGAAGGGAAAAATTACTACAAAATAGAGAGTGCTCGCGATATATTTTTCGTTTTAGACGAAAAAGTCCCAATTGGTGGAGCAATCACTTACACAATTGAACGTAAAATTGCTGGAGAGACTGGGCTTTGGGATGCAGACTTAAACAAAATTGAGTCAGAACCTTCTCGCCTACCATTACAAATATATCTAGCTATAGTAGGGTCAATTTTCCTCCTAGTTGGGCTTTATGTACTTGCTAAACAAAATGGCGCTCCTTATGTGCTACATTTC
>JAHFUF010000071.1 GCA_023265235.1 Blastocatellia bacterium | reverse complement strand
TTGTTGTATTTGCGCCTGTTATACCTAACCCTGGAGGGAACGTGCCTGAAACAGTGAAATTATAAGATGGAGCAGCTCCATTTGCTGTTATTGTTTGGCTATATGGCACTCCAGCTGTGGCGTTTGGCAAGGTTGGAGGATTAATTGTAATTACTGGGCAGACCACATTTAATGTATAGGTCTGAATACCAGCACAACCTCCTGTTGCCACCGCTAATAGTCTTTTATTAGATCTTCTATTAGCTATGGGTTGTGGTAGGCCAAATGAGTCTTCAGCTTTTATTGCAAAAGTAAATGTTCCTAGACTAGTAGGAATACCTGTAATCATTCCATCTGTGCTTAAACTTAATCCTGGAACGAAGTTAGTTGTATCAAGTGAGAAAGTATAAGGTGGTGTTCCTCCACTTGCTGTAATAGTTTGGCTATATGGAACTCCTGTTATGGCATTTGGTAAAGTAGGTGGTGCTAATGTAATTGGCGGACAAAAAGGGGTTGCATTAGCAATAGCAATTGTGTAGTTCTTTGTCCCACTACAACCGTTATTATCTACAGCTTGAACATCAAAACTAAATGTCCCTGCTGTAGTAGGCACACCACTCAAATTGCCTGTAGGGGCGAAGGTTAATCCTGGAGGTAAATTAGAAGTAGTGCTAGCACTAAATAAAAAAACGTAAGGTGGTACTCCTCCGCTTGCTGTTAGTGTTTGGTTGTAAGTCGCTCCTATTGTGGAGTTTGGCAAGGTTGGAGGGTTAATTGTAATTAATGGACACACAACATTTATTATATAAACCTGAGTACCAACACAGCCTCCTGCTGTTGCTGCTAATAACCTTCTATTAGATCTTGTATTAGTCCTAAATGGCAGACCAGATGAGTCTTCAGCTTGTATTGTAGCCGTAAATAGCCCTGCCCTAGTAGGAGTACCTGTGAGTGTTCCATCTAAGCCTAGTGTTAATCCTGTCGGTAAAGTACCAGTAGCCACTGTGAAATTATAAGGCGGTGTTCCTCCATTTGCTGTAATGGTTTGGCTATATGGAACTCCTGTTATGGCATTTGGTAAAGGGGGCGGTGATAATGTAATTGGCGGACAAACAGGAACTGCATTAGCAATATCAATCCTGTAGCTCTTTCTTCCACTACAACTATCACCATCTATAGCTTGAATATCAAACATAAACATTCCTGGCATAACAGGCACACCGCTCAAATCGCCAGTAGGGGATAGGTTTAAGCCTGTGGGCAATGTCCCAGAAACTTGACTAAAAGTAAAGCCTGTATTTGAGCTTCCACCTCCACTAGCTTGAAGTGTTTGGCTATAAAGTGTTCCTACAAACCCATCTGACAAGGTGTCAGGAGTAATACCAACAGGCAGGCATATGCTTGCTATTGGTACAACACTTAATGTGTAACTTGCTACACCTGCACAACCACTATTTGATGCTTCCATTGCTTGAACTGTAAAACTAGAATCCCCTATCCCTGATGCTATTCCTGTAATCACTCCATTAAGAGACAAACTGAAACCATTAGGTAATGCCCCTGATACTAAATTAAAATCAATAGGGGGTTTACCACTAGAACTCAAAGCAAAGCTATATGGCGTACCTGCTATAGCATCTGGCAAAGCTCCGCCTGCGGGGGTAATGTCAAGGATACATGAGGCTACTTGTTTACAAGTATTAAGGACTAAAGTTACTAAATTATTTTTTTTGTCTGTAACTAAAAAATCCAACTTACCATCTTGGTTAAAGTCCCCTGTGTTAAGCAAACCATCAACTAAGTTAACATCAATAGAAAAATTAGTTGTTGTTTTGCTCGTACCTTTACCATCACCTAGCACAAGAGAAAAATTCTTGTTGCCAACAAAAACCAAAACATCTAGGTTACTATCATTATTAAAATCACCAAATGTGCTAATCGAGCCTTTGACAATATCAATAGACTTATTAAATTGACCATTATCATCACCAAACAAAACTCGATTTGTACTACCATTAACTAGGAGATCTATTAATCCATCGTGATTAAAGTCTCCAACACCATTTATTTTTGGTGCTACACCACAACCAGCTAAAATATTTCTACTAGTAAAACTTCCTGTTCCATCACCTACAAAGATTGTTAGCTCTTCACTATCAGACTTTCCAATCACAATGTCTAGGTTACCATCGTGGTCAAAGTCTGCTACTTCTAAGCTATTTGGTAACTGCCCTGTATTAAGCACTATTGTAGGGCTAGGGCTATCGCCATCAATGTTAGTTAAGACTGAAACAGTATTATTAGTATTAGCACTAGCAATATCTAACCTACCATCATTGTTAAAATCGCCTACTCTAATAGTAATAGGTTCTAATGAACCCAAAAAAATATCATTCCGAGAATTAAAATTACCTACTCCATCACCTAATAACAAAGTAACGGTTTGAGACAAACGATTAACAACGACTAAATCTTGATTACCATCTTGATTAAAATCTAGTGCAGCTAATGCAATAGGCTCTGAGCCTACAGAAATTTGTGTTTGACTAGTGAAATTTCCTATATTATTTCCAAAAAGGCGAGAAATATTATTAGCAATACTATTAGCAGTTATGACATCTAGCTTACCATCATTATTAAAGTCTGCTACTACACTACTGCTTGGGGCAGTGTCAACACTCATATTAGGTAATGCAATAAAGCTAGGTGAAAGACAATCTCTAACACCACTAGGGTTTACTTTAGAATTACTTTCCCCATTGCTAGCAACTATTGAGTTTGATTTTTGAGTTTGAGGAAGCATCAATTTGATAAAATTGCGATTAGCAGCAACATCCCAAGCAAATAGTACTAAAGACGAAAAAATTAGTACCAAAAACAGGTATAGTCGGTTTTTATTCATATATATTCATATTCTCCCAGGAAATTAACAAGAAAGGCTGTTTTTAGCCATGAGGCAGTTAGTTTTAATATCTATGGATTCTACCCTAAAACATTTTTTATTGCACCAGTTTCAAGGAATTCTTACTAGCTTTTTTACGAAAATTTTAGTGTTTAAATATACACGGTTTGTAGAATTGCATGAAGTATTGCATCGCAGCACACAGATTCACAGAATTAGTGAATATAAACAGGTTATGGATGCTATAAAATTTAATATTTTTACGGTTTTGCATAAGGCTGTTCTGTCTTTAACGATGGTATAACCCTAAAATGTTTTAAGTTGAAAGTACATAAAGTCGCCCCAAGTCCAACAGCACATTCACCAATTAAAGCATCCATTATTCCTAAACCATTACTTAACTTATATTTAACAAAAGCATCTAATGCTCTATTGCAGTCGTTTTCAGTAGGCCAATAAATCTGGAAAAGATTCAAATATTTTTGTAATTTCTTCGCTTCTATCTTATTATGACAACCACTTATTAGTTCCATAACCACAAAACCTGGTAATCCTGGAACTTCTGTTAATCCTGCTAACCAATTCACGGCTGGCAAATAACCTCGCAAAATATCAATCATTACATCTGTATCCAAAAGTCTCATTAACTTAGGTTAGTTCTTTCCTCTTACTTCTGCTTCTGTGCGTAGTTTACGAGCAAACTCCAAACTGTTAGTAATATCTGTACGATTTTTCCACATACCTATTAAACCAGCTTTAGCTAGGGCTTCAACCAACATTTTACCATTGGAGGGCTTTGGAGGTTGTTGCTCTCTTTTATCTTCAATTAGGTATAAATTTATTATGGCTTTCTCTATATCCGTTACAGCAATGGGGTTAATTATTTTCCCTGTGAGCCTTTCTACATAAAGGCTCAAGCGAAAAGCTCGAGAAGTAATAATACTTTCCCCCAAATTATTATTTTCTAGCAAAATATCTATTTTCCAGCATTTTCCTAACTTATTAATTTCACTTCTTTCTACTTTGATGGCTGGACATGGTACATTCCTTATTTGAGCAAGTAACCAGCCTACTGCTATTTCACTTGCTTCAACAGAAGATACATCTCCTAATAATGGTTCTGTAGTCAACTCAACAAGCTCTTGAGGCTCTTCTATTGCTAGCTTTTTCTTAAAAGACTCAAGCTTGTCGTAATATTCTGCTAGGTTGTTACTATACTCACTAAAATGGAATTTTATTTGTTCATTTAACGGTCTGAAAGTTAGTTCGATTGCTCCATCTTTTTCTTCTTGAAGACTCGCAGTCGCATAAGGAAAAATCACATCAATTTTTCCTACAGATAAGTCACAGTCAAATAAACTCATAGTGTTAAGACTAATCGCGTATGCTCTTGGAGGTACTGATATAAATTTGTGCGGATCAATATCAAAAGGAGGGTATTTTTTAGTAGAAAAACTAGTACCAAGCGTGTCGACCTTGCCTCTTGTAATACCTCTAAATATCGTGTCAATTAAAGCAATATCATTAGAACTAATAGTTCTAGGTAATACTAATTTGTCTTTCAACTTGTCTTTAAGACACTCTTCTATAAACTGTAGTTTACGAAATACTTTAGCTCGATAGAATAGTTTTTTTCTTTGCTCTTCACTGTAAGAGTTTACTGTTAGATTATAAGCTTTACCATCTTTTAGCAAAATCACAGGACATTTATTAGAGATAAATAAGTACCATAAACGTGTTGATAAAATACCTGCTTGAATAGTTGGTTCACTAGTAACTAGTGAGACTGTCCCACCAGAACCATCTTCATTTATAGATAATTTTATTTTGAAATCTAAACCAGATTTTTTATCTGCATACTTTAGAACAATATCGTTAGACTCTATTTCTGCTGTAAAAATATATGCTTTCAAAAAAGTATCAGAAAACCGTAGTCGAATTGGGCCTTTGTTTTTTATCTCATCTACAAAACTATTTCTTTGTTGAAGAAATTCACTATTAATATCTGCTTTTAGAAAAGCAGGCATATCATTGTAAGTGTCGCCAATTTGAATTTGAGATGTATTCATACAATCACTATATGTGGTAGACCAATAGGTAATTTTTACCCTTTTGGCCACTCAGAATAAAGGAAGGTTTTTCAGAAAAGCTAGCTCCAAAACCCTTTTACTAACGATTTAGATTTACTATACATAAATTTTATTGTAAAGATAGATTGGCTAACTGATTAAAAATTGCTTTTTTTTGCTAAACCTAATAAATTCACTATATAGAGCAATAAAAAAGCTAAAAGTGAAATAACTACTACTAAAATAAAGGCTTGGTTGTCACGTCCAGCTTGAACTGCGTCATATATGGCAATCGCTACAGTTTGAGTACGGCCAGGAATATTACCTGCTACCATAATCGTTGCCCCAAAGTCACCTAGGCTCCGAGCAAAAGTCAACATTGTAGCAGCAAGTAACCCTCTTTTTGCTAGTGGAACTGTAATATAAAAAAAAACTTTGCTGCTACTTGCTCCCAAAGTGCGTGCAGCATTTTCTATTTCTAATGGCACTTCTTCAATTGCTACTCGTGCAGACTTAATCATCAAGGGTAATGAATGAATGGTTGCAGCTACAAGTGCTCCTGACCAAGTAAAAACAAGCGGCGAGCCAAAAATACTTTCCCAAAGCTTTCCAATTGGACTACGCGTCCCTAACAAAATTAACAAGTAATAACCTAGTACAGTAGGAGGTAACACTAGAGGAAGAGAAATTAAGCTATCGACTAGATTTCGTCCTGGTATATTTTTACGCGCTAATAAATACCCAATAAATATTCCGATAAATAGCGAAATTAGGGTTGCTAGTGTAGCTACCTGTAGTGTTAATCTAATAGGAAACCAATCTATTTGCCAAAACTCATTTAACATAAACTAAAATAAATTAAATAGGAGTGATATGATTAAGTATAGATATATTTTACTAGTAATTTTGGTTTGTCTAACCTTTGCCGAACCAATAATAGCTCAAAGTCAAGAATCTATATTTCAACTTGCCAGCTTTCCAGCCATTTCTGGCACAGAACGCCCATTATTAGAAGAAATTCGGAAAAACCTTCCTACTTGGGCAGAAACACATTTTGATAACTTAGATAACTTAATTGTTACTATTGGCAAAGGCACTCCTAATCGCCTAATTGCTGTTCCAATAGATGAGTCTGGCTATGTAGTGTCAGAGATTCGTGATGATGGTTACTTAAGACTACAATATGTTCAAACCATTGTCCCTACTGTGCTTTTTCATCAATTTCATGAAGGCCAACCAATAATTGTTCATACTGAGAAACGGCCAATTGCTGGTGTGACGACGGTTTTGTCTACACATTTGCAACGCAACCGCGTAGGTATAAACAACCGTATCTGCCAGCCTGATGATATGTGGTTGGATATTGGAGCAAAATCTCGTCAAGAGGTTCTAGACGCAGGTGTTAAGCTACTTGACCCTATTAGCTTGCAAAATCGGACAACTAAACTTGGTCAATATCAAGTTGCTAGCACTAGTGCTGGACTACGTGCTAGTGCTGCTGCTTTAATCGCGTTATTACAAAACCTCTCTCCAGAAAAACTTGATGGTAGTTTAACAATCGCCTTTGTTACCCAAGAAAACTTTGGGCGTAAAGGCATAGACAGACTAGCCCGCGCAGTCTCAGCCAGTGAAACTATTTTAATTGCTGACGCTTGGACATCAACACATTTAACTAATACACCTGGACAAACCATTCATCCACTTGGACAAATAGGGGTTTTTGGTCAAGGCCCAATTGTTAGAGCAAATGATAGTTATTGGCCAAATGATGCAAAACTCCAGCGTGTACCGGAAATGCAAAATAGACGAGCTATTTACACCCAAGGCCCCGTGCTAGAAGGAGCAAAAGTCCATCTAATCGCGCTACCAACCTTATTTTCAAGCACTACAGCAGAAACAGTTGACACTCGTGATGCCAAAGAGCTAGCACAGTTTTTAATGTCAAAAGTGTCTAAACAAACCTCTTCGTTATCAGATAAAGGTATAGCAATTAATTTTCCTAAAGTTACCAAACAATCACTTTCCCCTAATGCAGAAGTATTAAAGGAGCTTGTAGAAAGTTATGGTGTTTCTGGTTATGAAAAACCTGTTAGGGAAAAAGTCAAGCAACTACTACCTAGTTGGGCTAAACCTGTTGCAGATGAGCGAGGAAACCTAGTTTTAAGTGTTGGTAAGGGTAAACCACACCTAGTTTTTGCTGCTCATATGGATGAAATAGGCTATTCAATTGCTGCCATAAATGAAGATGGCACAGCGACAATAAAAAAACTTGGTGGTTTTTATGACACACTTTTTGAAGCACATATGATGCTTGCTCATATTGAAAACCAAGAGTCTATTGCCTGTTTGCTTTCACCTAGGAGTAATTACTTTAGCACTGAGGTTCGTAACCCTAATACCTCAGAGTTAGTTTTATATTTTGGTACAAATAGTAAGACCGAAACAGAAAAACTAGGAATAAAAATTGGTACGTCTATTACAATGCCTAAAGAGTATCACCCTCTGCTAAGCAATCGCGCTAATGGTCGGGCATTTGACGACCGTGTAGGAGCAGCTTCATTAATTTTAGCCCTACAAAAACTTGATCCTAATAAACTTAAACAGCAAATTACTTTTGTTTGGACTGTAGAAGAAGAAACAGGCTTAGATGGTGCTCAAGATGTTGCTGCTAGGCTAAAAAGCGATGTTGATTTTGTTTTTGCTATTGATACTTTTGTTTCTTCAGATTCACCAATGGAAATTACCCGTTTTGCTTATGCTCCAATTGGTAAAGGGGCTGTAGTAAGAGCACTAGATAATTCCAACATTGTACCACGAAGTCTATTAAACAAGGTTTTAGCTCTCACTAGTCAAAACAACATCCCAATTCAATTTGGTGTTACAGGCGGTGGTAATGATGGAGCAGTTTTTACTCAATATGGCGTAATAGATATTCCACTTAGTTGGCCTTTGCGCTATTCGCATTCGCCTGCTGAAGTGATTGACCTGCAAGATTTGGACGCTTTAGCCAATTTAGTTAAAGCAATTTCAGAGTCTTGGTAATGCAAATCCTAAAACGTTTATAAGTAAGGGCAGACACTTTGGTCTGCCCTCTTTAGAATCATCTTAAATTATTCTGTTTCCTCAAGATCATAAACTACCAAGTAATCACAAAAGTTTTGTTTGGCGGTAATAGTAGAATAATATTCTTGTTCTACTACTGAACTTTGATTATCAGACGAAGTATCGAGCTTTATATTTCCCTGTTCTTTTAATAACTTTGTTTTATAAAGCTGTTTATGACTAGAGTTAATTTCTAAATACACCATTTTATTTCACCAAACAGAAAAATTTTTCTTAACCTATAAGTTGCCCGAAAATCAAATTAGTCTTTACAAAAAACTTTAGCAGTAACTATTTAATGAGTTGCTTGCAAAATACGGTGAAAAGCAGTTATTTGTTGATAAGTAGCGCGGAAATTAAGATTGGTTGTTTGCTCCTATTTTAGAAAACCCGGAAAATCTAGGGAAGAAAATTGTATTTGTTTAAGTCTGTATTAGTGATGGAAAAGTCTCAAACCCTTAATAGAACCCCAGAACTAGATTTAATTGTTGCAGCACAACAAGGAGATATAGCTGCGTTTAAGGAGCTTTATCAAACTTATAGAGACAAGGTTTATAACTTAATTTTTTACTTACTTGGACAAACAATGCTAGCTGAAGATGTGCTACAAATAGTTTTTATCAAAGCTTATCAAGCATTGCCAAGTTTTCGATTTCAAGGACGGTTTATTTCTTGGCTCTATCGTATTGCAATTAATGAATGTCACGATCAACAAAAACGCTTAGCGGCTTATGTCCCACTAGAAACCATTCTAGGAACAGGCGAAGAACTAGACTTAAACCTTGCTCCAGACAAAGTCCATGCTCAAGGACAACGCCAAGAAATTATCCAGGCAGCACTCTCACAATTGTCTACTAATTTACGTGAGGTAGTTATTCTAAAGTACCTAGAAGGGCTTTCTTATGAAGAGATTGCTCTGGTTTTAGACTGTTCTATAGGCACAGTAGCATCACGTCTTAATCGTGCTTTAACACAGCTAGAAAAAAACCTACTGCCACTTAAAAGATTCCTTTTGGAAAGGTAAATTTATGAAATGTTGGCGAATTGATTTACAAAGAAATTTAATTTATTACCTGCATAAACAATTAAACAATAAAAGCATTACAAACCTAGAAAATCACCTGCTTGATTGTAGTTTTTGCCGAGGTAAACTAGCCCAACTACGTACTAGCCAAGCTTTTGTCCAACAATTAAAACCTACAACCCTTTCAACAGATCCTTGGAATAGAATTGAAGCAGCCATTACTAGGCAGCCCTACCAAAAACAAAAAGCTAGTTTTAATATTTTTCTAAACTCAAACCTGCGGGCGGCTATGTGGTTTATAGGTGGAGTATTATTAACTAGCCTGCTGTTTGCAAATCTTTTTTGGCCACCCAATAATGCTTCTAGTAATAAAGTAGAAACACTTGATGAGGAAATAGAGTTTTCTGAGGAAAATTTTCGTTTAGTATCAATTAACGAAATGCCAAGTAATACTGAGCCTCATGTTGTGACCCAAGGTTATGTTAGTGAAATACGTATTGATAGCGATGGAGACACGACTTTCAAGATTGTAGAAACTCTAGGAACGACTAAACCTTTTATTGTTTGTGAAATTATTGACCCAATTAAATTATCACCACCACAAGTTGGTAGTAAGGTAAAAGTCTATGGCGTTAGCCGTTATGACGAAAAAGTTAATCATCAATGGTATGAAGTTCATCCTGTTCTAAACATTGAACTAGTAAAAAATAAATAGTAGGGACAGACTGTCTGCTGTTTTTATAAAGGCTGTGTCTGTACTTCTTTAGAATAAATAAGTTACAAAATAAATTCTTGTATATCTTAATCTAGGAGCTAATAATGTTGATTAAGTCAACTCGCACATTTTTTCTTGTCACCAGTTTAATCGCGCTAATAATGTTTTTTTCTACAGTAAATTCAATTCAAGCTCAAGCAAATCATAGCTTAACCGGCAAACTTTCTGATTCAAGTGATACACCACTTAAAAAAGCAACTATTTCTCTGCTTAGTGCCAAACAAGTAGTAATCGCTAAGACAGAAACTGATGAAGAAGGCAATTTTAGTTTTTCTAATATTCCATCTGGTAGTTATATTTTAGAAGCTTACAAGGCGGATTTTGGTATTCAACGTTTTGCAACACAAATCAGTGAAGATTCTAGTTCAAAAGAACTAGGGTTAAAGATGGAAATTAATCCTTTTTCTGAGCATATAACAATTACGGCTGAACTAGGACAAGTTCAAGACAAAGATCGTGTTGCTCAATCACTTAATATTATTTCTAGCCAAACTATTGAACAGCGTGCAAACACTGTACTTGCCCAAGTAGCTAATGAAGAAGTAGGACTACATCTACAACGTACTAGTCCTACTATTGGAGCAATTTTTATTCGTGGATTAACAGGTAAAAATGTTGCTGTTTATGTTGATGGAGTACGCTATACCACTTCTACTGGCCGCGGAGGTATAAATACTTTCTTTGACTTAAATGAACCAACTGGTTTACAAGCAATAGAAGTACTGCGTGGCCCTAATAGTGCTCAATACGGCTCAGACTCATTAGGAGGAACCATTCAGTTAGTTTCTCGCACACCAAATTTTGGTGGTGATAGCCCAGAATTTCATGGAAAATTTAGTACAGGTTTTACTAGCGCAGATTTGTCTGTTAGTAACAACTTATTGCTTACTTATGGGACAAAACACTTTGGTTTGCTTACTAATCTAGTTGGACGACGAGCAAGCACTTTACGCCCTAGTCAAGGCATAGATGGCCATGCAGCTGTTACTAGATTTTTAGGACTACGTTCTGATATTTTAGGTGATCGTTTATCAGACACAGCTTTTACGCAATATGGTGGTACAGTACACCTAAACTATGCTCCAGCAATTGGTAATCAAGTAACACTACATTACCAACGCAACCAACAAGATGGCGGGAAACGCTATGATCAAACCCTAGGCGGTGATGGAAACTTAATAGCTGACTTACGTAATTTAATGAATGATTTTCTTTATGCTCGTTATGATCGCCAAGCATTAGGTTTTTTTGATAGCGGTTCATTTACTTTCTCTTATAACGGCCAACGTGAAGAACGTGTTAATCAAGGCGGCCAAGGTAATCCTTTAGGTTCAATTACTTCTCAATATGAGCGAACCAGAGCTTTTGGCTTTAATTTTCAGTTGGGTAAACAAGTAAACAAACAAAATTCTTTCTTAATAGGGTCAGAGGTTTATAGAGAAAAAGTAACTGCACCTGCATTTACTTTTAGCCCAAGTAATGGCAATGTTACCCCTTCTCGTCCTCGTATTCCTAATGGATCCCGCTACTTAAACTATGCTTTTTATGCTCAAGATGTTTTTGACTTAGTTCCAGGAGTAGCTCGCCTAAGTGGAGCAATACGTTATGGTGTAGCCTCTTATAACTCAAAAGCAGCTAATAGTCCTTTGGTTAAAGGTCTTCCATTATTTCCCAACGACAGTTTAAGAGTGGATGATTTTTCTGGTCGTGTTGGGCTTGTAGTAACCCCCAAAAAAGGGTTTGATGTTGTTTTTAATTATAGTCGTGGTTTTCGAGCACCTAACATCACTGACCTAGGAACATTAGGGCTTACTGGTGATGGGTTTGAAGTTGCTTCAACAGATATTGCTAGTCTAAATGGTAGAATTGGCACAAGTGCTGATGACAAAGCAGTTTCAACAGGACTTGCAGTTACTCGTCAAAAATCAGAATTAAGTAATAACTATGATCTAGGCTTACGTGTTCATAATCGTAGGTTTGATACAGATCTAACAGGGTTTATTATTGATATTGATGATGCTATTACCAAACAATCTTTGATTTTACCTAATGGTGCAGTAGGTAAATTCCTTGGCGA
>JAHFUF010000636.1 GCA_023265235.1 Blastocatellia bacterium | reverse complement strand
AGAACTATTAAGAGCAATAATAATATCTGGAACACCATCTGAGTTAATACGCTTACTATCAACAGAAGCAATACGAGTATTTTGTGGTAGTCCAATAGTCTCTAATACCCTAAAAGAGTTTGTCTCTAAAACAGTAGAAAAGATTTCAAAGCGGCCAATTTCCCCAACCAAAACATCTGTTAAAGAATCATTATTAAAATCTGCAACAGCAATAGAAGTAGGACTAGTACTAGTGTTAATACTAATAGGTAGCCCAAAGCTACCATCTCCTGTGCCAGCAAAAAGAGTTATTCTACCTTTGTTAAATGCTCCTTTAGGTAGAGCAGGAGCATTGATTTGCGTAGAAGGATCATCATCTGAAACAACTAACACATCGTTAAATCCATCACCATTTACATCTGCAATAGCAACATCTACAGTATTGAACGACAAGTCATTTCCATTAGGCAATCGATTAGCTAGTACATTTGTAAATGTGTTCAGGTAGCCTGCATTTAGGGCTACTCCATTTACTGTGGTTTTATTAGCAGCAGTTACACCAGATTTGGTTACTCCTGACAACTTTATTGGTATGGCATTTCTAACTCCATTAGAACTGTTACCTTTCCCGCCAAAAGCAAAATCTTGTGCTTGTATAATAGCTGCATTTATACAGATTAAGCTTATCACCAATAATAAAGAAGCGATCCTTTTACTCATAAGTATTTCCTCTTATAAACCTAACCTCTACTTGATACCTTATCAAACTGGATAAAACCTTAATAATAAAGGCAGTGCTTTGATTTTTTTGTTTTTAGTTCAAGAAATTAAGATTGTATTTGTGCAATACTTCCTATGATAAGACGCGGGAAAATTTAGGTAGGGCTATCATCAAACTACCAAAAATCTAGAAAAACCTTTTTTTGAAATCTTCATGACGTTTACGTGCGCTTTCCATTATTTCATTAAACTCTGGTTCAGAGCGAATATTATCTAGTAGACTATCGTGAGCAAAATAAGGATAGCAAAAAAAGCCTTTTTCAATACTAAGTCGTAATGTTATTAAAGCAGAGGGTTTGTCGCCTAAAACTGCATAAGCTTGAGCAATTTTATAAATTGCTTCGCCATCACTAACCCCACTTTGCTTTATTTTCTCTTCACTATTTTTTAGTAAAGTAATTCCTTTTACTGTTTTACCATCAATTGCAAAGCTAAAAGCCTTACCAATTTGTGCAAATATTTGATTTGGTGTAAGTTCATATGCTTGTTCAAAAAATGTTTTAGCTCTAGGCATATCCTTTAAGTAATAATACCCAAAGCCTCGATAGAAAATAAAATATGAATCCTTTTGTTGTTCAGGTGAGGGTAGGCTATCAATAAATTTGTCATATTGACGATCATAAAAATAGCTATTAAACGCACCATTAGCTACACCCTTGTCTAAATCTAAGGCACGTTCACCAGCTTCAATAGATTCTGACAACATACCACCATATCTATAGGCATAGCTTAACTGCCAATTAGCAGCCGCATGACTTGGTTTTTTATCAATAATTTTCTTAAGCCTTGGCACAGCTTCTTCTACATGGCCAGTATCAGTTAATAGTTTAGCACTAAAAAGTCGTGATTCTATTTGTTCTGGATCTAGTTCAAGAGCTTTATCATAAGCTACTTGAGCTTTATCATATTCTTGCTGTCCGCCAAATTGGGCAGTTGCACGAGAAGCATAACATAACCCTAAATAAGTCCAAGTTAAAGCATAGTTAGGATCAAGCTCTACAGACTTTTCTAATACTTCTTGAGCTTTTTGATAGTTATTAGCTGATAAACTCATCAAGTCTATTCCGCGTAAACAATATTCATAAGCAAGTGCATTACTAGGAAGATTACCTTTTAACTTTTCTGCTTCATCAGGAGTAAGTTTTATTTCTAGTTGTCTAACAATTTGGTCAGTAACTTTAGTTTGTACGATTAATAGCTTTTCATACTTTAAGTCTAATGTGTCGCCCCAAATAATTTCATCATTTTCTATATCAATAAGTTGTGCATTAATTCTTAAATCATTACCATCTTTTAGAAAGTTTCCTATTAGTAAAGTATTAACGTTTAATTCTTCGGCAACCTTTCTAGGGTCTATATCCTGATTACGATACTTATTAATTGCAGAAGAAGGTCGCAGGGTTAAAGCTTCAATATAACCAAGCTTATTAATTACTGAATCTGCAAGTGAAAAACTAAGAAAATCTGTATCAGGATCATTATTTAGGTTACGAAAAGGTAGTATGGCCAAACTGCGAGTTTTTTTAGTAACTTGATGTGTATTTTTATAAAAAATATAGTAGCCTAGTGAGCTAACACCTATTAAAAAGATCATAATAGAAGCAACTAGTAACTTATTAAACCTTTTAACACCCCTAGGATTAGTAAACTCAACAGGTTTTAAGCTTCTTTCCGTTCTATCTAGTTGCTGAGCAAAGTCATTTTCAATGTTAGGGTGACTAAAATGGCCAGAATGACTAGAACCACTTTGTTCTCCTTGAAGGTTGCTGCGATTAAGTTCTTTTTCAAAATCAAGGCGTTGTTTTAAGCTTTTTAAGTCCAAAAGCATATCCTTGATAGTTTGATAACGCTCTTCCCTATCCTTACGCAAAGCCTTTAGAATAATTCTTTCTAATTCTGGAGAAACATTAGGTAAATATTGACTAATTGGAACGGGTTCATGCTCTAATACAGAAGCTATGATATCTGGAATAGTCGCTCCATCAAAAGGAATCTTACCTGTTATCATTTGATATAAAACTACACCAAAACTAAAAATATCTGTACGGGCATCAACAACTTGACCACGTGCTTGTTCTGGGGACATATACTTAGGAGTACCCATAATCTTTCCTATTTCAGTATTTACCCCAAGAATATCTTTCTTATCAGACGCATCTGTTTCTGTAAACTTCGCTAATCCAAAATCTAGAATTTTGACATATCCATCTTGGCGTAGCATTATATTACCAGGTTTAATATCACGATGTACCACGCCTGCTGGATGAGCTACAGCCAAAGCATTAGCGACCTGTATAGCAATCTCCAAAACCTCTTTAATAGATATGCCTTCTATTATTTTTTGTCTTAAAGTACTTCCATCAATAAATTCTGTTGCAATAAAATGTGTTTTGTCTACATTTCCTATCTCATAGATAGTTAAAATATTAGGGTGATTTAGAGCCGAAGCAGTTCGTGCTTCTTGTTCAAACCTTTTAATTCTATTTGGGTCTTTAATAATTTCCGTTGGTAGTAGTTTTAGTGCTACTTTACGCCCTAAACGAGAATCTTCGGCTAAATAAACTTCTCCCATACCACCTTCGCCAAGTTTTTTAAGGATTTGGTAATAGGACAAACTTTGACCAACAATTAATTCTAATGAGATCGAAGAATTTTCACCTTCAGCACTTAGACTAAAACTATATCGATTTGTTGGGCTTTGTGTTAATTCAGCGCTAGTATCAACAGAACCTACAAATTCTAAAGTCTCAAACTCTCGTTTTAATTCTAAAGCAGATTGTTGGCGATTTTCTGGTAAAGAAGAAAGCCCTTTGTGTAAAATATCACTTAAACGCAAGGAAATATCTGACCGTATTTCCCT
>JAHFUF010000070.1 GCA_023265235.1 Blastocatellia bacterium | reverse complement strand
TGATACTGCAATTGCTTTCTTTGAAGGGAACTTTATCCCTCTTTCCGAAGCCAAAATCAGCGTGCAATTACATGGGTTTAACTATGGAACTGCAATTTTTGAAGGAATTCGTGGCTATTATAATCCTGATAAAGAAGAGATGTATTTATTTAGATTAGTAGATCATTATCGACGTATGCTTAATAACTGTAAATTTATCAAAATAGAGCTACCCTTTACAGCAGAAGACTTGGCTGAGTTAACTTGTGAAATGATTCGTCGAAATGATTTTCGTAGAGATATTTATATTCGTCCACTTGCCTATAAAAATGCTTGCCAAATAGGTACTAAGCTCTCTCCTGGTAGTGATTACACAATGTTTGCTGTTCCAATGGATGATTATATTGCTACAAATCGAGCATTAAGTGTTTGTGTTTCATCTTGGCGTAGAGTAGACGACAATTCTATTCCTCCACGCGGTAAAATCTGTGGTTCTTATGTAAATTCTGCACTCGCTGCTACTGAAGCTCGTGATAATGGCTTTGATGAAGCAATTGTACTTAATGGTGATGGACATGTGGCAGAAGGTGCTGCTATGAATATTTTTATGGTACGAGGTGGAAAGTTAATCACTCCACCAATTACAGCAAATATTTTAGAAGGAATTACACGAGATACTATTGCAAAAATTGTCAAAGATGAGCTAGGGCTTGAAAGCGATGCACGACAAATTGACCGTTCAGAACTCTATATTGCTGATGAGCTATTTTTCTGTGGCACAGGGGCACAAATTGCTCCAATAGGGGCGGTTGATCATCGTAAGGTTGGCGACGGTCAGCCAGGAAAAATCACCTTAACTTTACAAAAACTCTATGACGAAGTAGTGCGCGGTCGCAAAGAAAAATATTCAGATTGGTGCACTCCTGTTTATAAAACAGTTTCAGTTGCTGCTGAAGTAGGTGCTTAAAAAATAATTTTGTAAATTAAAAAAAGGTAGAAAGAGTAACATCTTTCTACCTTTTTAATTTTAAATAAACTACCAATAATCTAAATAGATTAGTAATAATTTAATGCCGACCTAGTTTGTTTGTTTGTCTATATAACTCTATAATTACACACCCCTTTTCATTCTATGGTTTATAAAGAAAGTTTTCAAAAAGTTATGAAAAAACATAAATTATCATTACTATTAGTGTTATTAGTCTTTGGCTTACTATTAGGTTTAAGCAAAACTTCTGCTAGTCGCGAACCAATCAAAGAAATTAAAGAAACTGTTTCAGAGCAAGGTATTAACCCATTATCTTTTGTTAATTGTGGTATACCAGGATTTGCTGCTCCTAGTAGTTTTCCTGCTAACACTCCTGCACATAGTGCTGTAGGAGATTTTAATTTAGATGGACAACTTGATCTGGTTACTGCAAGTTTTTCTGGCAATGTTGTCTCTGTGTTTTTAGGAGATGGATTAGGTGATTTTTCTAGTTTAGGTGATTTTCCTGTTGG
This sequence comes from Blastocatellia bacterium, assembly GCA_023265235.1. Classification (GTDB taxonomy): domain Bacteria; phylum Acidobacteriota; class Blastocatellia; order Chloracidobacteriales; family JADJPF01; genus JADJPF01. Next base: position 10,590 of record JAHFUF010000070.1, on the reverse strand, counting down.
GACAACACCTGTTTATGTAGCAGTAGCAGACATAAGTTTTGATGGCCTACCTGATATTATTTCTGTAAATGGCGATAGTAACGACGTATCACTACTAATAAATGATGGTGACGGTGGGTTTTTCCTTAGTCAAAATGTTTCTGTAGGGGTAGACCCTTTTTCTGTAGCAATAGGGGATTTTGACCAGAATGGGGATAAAGAGCTTGCCGTAACAAACTTTAGCAATAATACTGTTTCAATTTTGGCTAATGGTGAAGGATATGGGACTGCTAACACAATTCCAGTAGGGCTTCAACCTTTTTCAATAGCTACAGCAGATTTAGACAAAGATGGTGTTTTAGATTTAGCTGTTACTAATCAAGGTGCTGGTACAGTTTCAATTTTAATAGGTACTGGGAATAATAATTTTAATAATATAGGTACGGTTACTGTTGGAACAAACCCAGAATCTATTCAAATAGCAGACCTTAATCGAGATGGAAACCTAGACCTAGCAGTTGCTAATTTAGGTAGTAATAATATTTCTGTTTTGCTAGGAAATGGTGCAGGTGGTTTTACTAATCAAGTTGGCTCACCCTACACAGTTGCAAATGGCCCACAAGTTGTCACAATTGCAGATTTAAATGGTGATGGAAGGTTGGATTTAGCTAGTAGCACTTCAGGTTCAAATATTTCTGTTTTGTTAGCTACTACTACAGGGTTTGCACCAAATATTGTTTTTCCAGCAGGTGTAACTAATAGCACAACAGGTTTTCTTTTTGCCTCTATAGTAGCGGCGGATTTTAATACAGATGGAAAACCAGATATCATAGCAACAGGACAAACTTCTAATAATATCTCTTTACTTGCCAATACATTTACTACTCGTTGTACTACACCAAGTTTTGCTGCACCTACTAGCTTTCCTACAGGTATGAATTCATTAGGTAGCACAGTTGGAGATGTTAACTTAGACGGAAAGCTAGATGTAATACTAGCAAATGGTAGTACTGGTAACTTATCTATTATGTTAGGAAATGGTGGTGGTGGTTTTACTAGCGGGCCTACTGTTACTACTGGTGGCAATAACCCAGATAGTGTTGCAATTGCAGATTTTGACAGAGACGGCTTCCCAGATTTGGCTGTGACAAATCGGTTTTCTGATAGCCTAGCCATTTTATTAGGAGATGGTACTGGCAATTTTACTGTAGCAGGAAATTTTCCAGTTGGAGGAATAAACCCTAGTTCGCTATCAATTGCAGATTTTAACCTAGATGGCAATCCTGACGTTGTAACAGGTAATGTTAATGGAAGCGGTAGCATATCAATATTTTTAGGCGATGGTACAGCTGTTGATAGTGTCCCAACAGTTATTATTACTGGGGGCCAGCCTAGTGTAGGCACAGGAGATTTTGATCGTAATAGTACACAAGACATTGTTGTTACAATTGCTAGTGCCAATACCATAATGACTTTTTTTGGTGATGGAAGCGGAGATTTTTCTGGTGCTGCTACTGATACTATTCCTTCTGGTGGTACACAGCCATTTTTACAAGATATAGCAGACTTTAATAATGATGGAATTCTAGATTTATTAATTACCAACTTTGCTTCTAATACTGGAAATGTTTTTTTAGGCGATGGGCAAGGAGGTTTTATTCCTACGAGACATACTCCTGACAAAGCACCTAGCCAAAGTTTTCTTCCTGGTTTAACTATCCCTACAGCACAAAGACTAAGGTTTGCTGACTTTAATCAAGATGGTAAATTGGATATTTTTGCTGGTTCAGATGTAGGTACTAATTTAAGAATACTTTTAGGTGATGGTTCTGGAGGAGTTAGTAACACCATAAACCTACCTTTTATTTTTGGTAATAGTTTTACTCTAGCTTTAGCAGATTTCAACACTGATGGTCGTTTAGATTTGGGTTCTATAGGCAATATTTTTAACCTACGCTTAAGTAATTGTTTAGGTGCGCCAAATACAGTAGTCGCAACAGCAGGATCAGGTCAAAGTGCTGTAGTAAACACAGCCTTTGCTACTCCATTACAGGCTACAGTCTTTGACCCTAGTGGTACTCCACTTAGTGGAGTAATGGTACAATTTGACACACCAACAGCTTTTACTAGTGCTGGAGCGACTTTCCCAGGGCTAGTTACAACAGCAACTGCTATAACTAATGCTACTGGGGTTGCAACTGCTCCAACATTGACGGCTAATGGTGTAGTTGGTAGTTATATGGCTAATGCTAGTGTTACTAATGCTGGTGTAACTATTTGTACTAACCCTGGTTATTCATTAACTAATATTTGTCCTACAATTACCTTGTCTCCTGTAGGATTACCTACAGGAACAATCAATATTCCCTACAATCAAACAATTACTGCTAGTGGTAGTGCTGCCCCTTATAATTTCTCAGTTACTAATGGAACATTACCTCCAGGGTTAACCCTAGATAGCGCGGGAGTGCTTTCTGGTACTCCTACTACACTTGGGACATTTAACTTTACTGTTACTGCGACAGATGGTTCTGGTTGTACAGGAATGCAGGTTTATGGTCTAACTATTAGCTGTGCACAAGTTAGTTTTTCTCCTAGTACTTTAATTGCTGGTCTTGTTGGGTCGCCTTATGACCAGACTATTACTATTAATGGAGTGGCTGCACCAGTTACTGTTAATTTAATGTCTGGTAGCCTACCTCCAGGACTAAGCTTAATTCCTCCAGGAGGACGTGGTGTAGACGTAAGAATACAAGGAACTCCTAGTACTAGTGGTACTTTTAATTTTACTTTACGGGTTACAGATAACAACGGTTGTATTGGAACACAAGCTTACGCACTAGTAATTAATTGTGTAGCAATTACTGTTTCGCCTGCTAGCTTGCCAAATGGACAAGCAGGAGCAGCATATTCTCAAGCAATTACAGCTTCAGGCGGCAGACCCCCTTATGTCTTTTCGCTTGCTTCAGGGGCATTACCACCAGGTCTAGCGGTTGTTGCTAGTGGAGGGCTTGTTGGTACTCCTACAGCAGCAGGAACCTTTAATTTTACCATCCAGGCTAGAGATGCTAGCGGTTGTGCTGGGACACGAAATTACACAATCTCTATTACTGGTAATGCAGGCACAATTAGCTTTAGTGCAGGCTCTTTTAGCGTTCTAGAAGGCAATGCAGTAACTATTACTGTTAATCGTACTGGTGGAAGTAATGGAACAGTTTCGGTTAACTATAATACTAGTAATGGAACAGCTATAGCTGGTACACATTTTAATAGTACATCAGGGGCACTTAATTTTACCAATGGTGACTCATCACCTAAGAGTTTTACGGTTCAAACCCTTGCTAATAGTGCTTTTGAACCTAATAGGACTTTAACTATGAGTTTATTTGGTGTAACCGGAGGAGCAACGCTAGGAGTTTCTACGGTTACTTTAACCATAATGGAAAAAGATGTTGCTCAACCAGGGCGACTGGCTTTTTCTCAACCTTCCTACACAATTAATGAAGATGGTGGTGCTGCGACAATTGTTGTTAGTCGCACAAATGGTAGTAACGTCCCTGTTTCAGTTAGTTTCTCTACTTCTCCAGGTGCTAATGCTCAAGCAGGTACTAACTATTTTGATGTTAGTGGTACTTTAGCTTTTCCTGCTAATGTTACTAGTCAGTCTTTTAATATACCAATTATTAATGACCGTCAACCAGGGCAAAACAAAGTAGTAAACCTATTACTAGTAGGTGCTACTAATGGAGCCGCAATTAGTGCAGGAACAGCAACCTTAACCATTATTGAATCTACGCCTCCTGTTAACCCACCACTACTACAAACTGATGCTAGAGTGGAGTTTGGGGCTGTTAATATTGGTGACACTGTTAAACGTACTGTTACTTTACGTAATGGTGGTGGACAGGACTTAATTTTTACTCCACCTATAATTAATGGAGCAGGGGTTAGCCTTACTGTTTCACCCACAATTACTAGATTAGCTCCTAATCAAAGCACTACTTTTGAAGTAACCTTAAAGCCTGCTCCAGGCAGTTTAGGCAGTGTTACAGGAACAATTATAGTTAATAGTAATGGAGGCAATCTTACTATACCTATTACAGGGCAAAGCATTGATAATATTGCACCTAAGGTAACATTTAATAATCTAGCTGGAGGAGATGTTCTTACAGCAGGATCTGCTTTTAGAATTCGTTATGATGCGACAGATAATGATGCATTAAATGATTTTAGGGTATCGTTTGTTGCTGTTCAAAACACGATTAACCCACAAACAGGAGCAGCAAGCGGAGATATTGCTCGTTTAGATTCAACTACTAGGGAAGTGGTGTGGAATATTCCAGCAGACATAGAAACCTCTAGTGCTAGGGTTGTTATTAATGGTAGAGATCGTGCAGGAAATATTACAACTTTGACTAGTGGGCAGTTTAGTATAATAAGATCTAGCAATAGAGCACCAATCTTACAAACTCTGGTAGGTTTTACTGCACCAACAACAGGTCAAATTGACCCTCCAACTAACCTTACTGCTAATGCAACAGAAATACGCGATGATGCTATTAATCAACTACCACAGCCTGTTTTACTTGTGCAAATTACTTTTGATCCTCCACCAGTTAATCAGCTTTTACCTCCTCAAAATGTAAAAGTAAGAGCCGCAGAACTTAAATTAGGAAATATTGCTCAAGCAGCAAACACAAGAAAAATAAACCCAAGGGCAGATGGGGATTTAGTAATAGCTGGCTATAATGTTTATCGTGTGCCGCAAACTGATGGGGCTTTACCACCACCAGAGCAAATAGTTAACCCAAACAACTTAGTTACAACCCTACCTCCTAACGCTACAATGTTTAGTGATAAAGTTTCTACAAGTGGTGCCAGTAATTATGTTTATAGTGTAAGTACATTTTTTGGAAATGGACAAATGAGTGGTGGTTCTCAACCTATGGGAACTAACTTGCCTGTAATTAGAAATCCAGTTTTTAGCCAAGGAACAATACTTCTAGATTCTGCTAGCTCGTTTATTAAACAAGGCGCAATGCTTGTGGTTAATGACACAGAGGCTTATCCATTACAATTTGATGATACAGGCACTCGGTTTACTGTTTCCAAAAAACAGCCTAGTATAGGTAGTGGAATTACTCTTAAACGGTTAATTTCTAAGACTGTAACAGTAAAATTAATAATTAAAAATACTGATGGAACAACATCTGTAGGTGTAATGTTTAGTCGTCGTGGGGTAGTAACCTCAATTGCAAATAATATTAATGGAGAAATAGAACCAAAAGCTGACGCACCAGCCATAGCAGGTTATAATATCTATCGAGTAGCACAACCTACTGATGGGACAATGCCTAAAATAGAAGACATAGTAAAACCAGAAAATCTAGTAGGATCAATTCCTGGTACTATGACCACTTTTATGGATAAAGTTTCTAGTAGTTCAAGTCCAAGTGGAAATTTTGTTTATAGCGTAAGTACATTTTTTGGAAATGGACAAATGAGCAGCGGTTCTCAGCCAGCATCTACTGATTTACCTGTAGTGAGAAATCCAAAGTTTGAAGACAAAAACTTCTTTGTCGATTCTGCTTCGTCATTTATCAAAACAGGTGCAACATTGATTATCAATGACACAGAAAATTACACTTTAGGGTTTGATGATACAGGTACGCGCTTTGCTCCACGTAATAATAATGGTACTCCTTCTAATCAAACTATTGATAAGTTTGTTAAGAAAGGTAATACAGTTCGCCTTACCATAAAGAACCCTGATGGTAAACTCTCTGTTGGGGTTATGTTTACTAGGAGATAACTTTCTCTAGCAAATTAAAAGTTGTTGTTTTAGGGTTGGTGTTTAATAATTAAACTGCCAACCTTTTAATTTTTAGGTTTTAAGAAAATATGCCTTCAGGAAAAACACACGATCGAATTACTTTTTTGCTAGTTGTGCCAACCTTTTTTGCTGCTTATGCTTTGACACGTCAACTAGAAGTAAGCCTTTTTGCTACTTTGGCAATGCTATTTGGTGGGTTGATGTTTGGGCCAGACCTAGATATCAGTAGCCGTCAATATTATCGTTGGGGATACTTACGCTTAATTTGGTTGCCTTATCAAAGGCTTTTTAGTCATCGCTCAATATTTACTCATGGTATCTTTGTTGGTACAGTAGTTCGGATAGGATATTTTTGTTTAGTAGTAGCTTTAATTGCTTTGACTAGTTTTTATTCACTACAATTATTTGAGCACAAAGAGCCAAATGTAGAGGCTTTATTAAGAAATCTAACTATTCAAACGATAAGAGTTATTCAAAGTATTCCATTAGACTACCTAATAGTTACATTAGTAGGAATTTGGTTAGGTGCTGCTAGCCATACTCTAGCTGACCTTATTACCACGACTTTTAAACAAATTATTAAATCTCTCTAATTAGAATATGTTATTATGACAGGAAAAAGTAATTTTAATTCTTTTGAGTTTTGGGGGCACAAAACCTGTGAGTTCTGAAGACTCCGCAAATCCAAAGCTGCTACAAACTTATAAACGTGTTTTGTCAGATTTTAAGGTAGTTTGGTCAATAAAACATCATTACGAGGTTTTATCTTATCAACTAGGTGATGAAGATCTAATGCAGCCACCTTTTGACCTTAATCGATTGTATGGAACATTAAAGGTTTTATATGAAGTAATCCAAAAAAATTCTTCACCAGCACTCATTAGTAGATTAGAAACAGTCGCTCATGAAATAGTAGCTACAAACGAGTGGTTTGATCAGCTAGATCACCATATTTCTCCATATGATATTCGAGTTTATATTGAACAAAACCCAGATATAGATCAATCACAGCTAAGTGCCTTAGCTAGGTATTTTTTAGGTAAAAATAAAGAGACAGCAGATAATGTTTCTAAAGCAGACTATATGCTAGCTAGAGCGTTTTCTTGGGTAGATGATGAAGGCATTGCTCATATCAACCTTGAGAGCGAAGAAAAATTAGAAGAAGCTATTTCAAAACTCTTACCGCGTAAATGGCGTAAAAATCAACCTGTTGGCTCATTAGGTGCAACCGCACAACTAATTTATTATACAGAACAGGTAAGAGCAATTTCTTCATATGATCAACTGGTTTCTAGTGGGGTAATTAGTGAAATACGTAAGTTTAAGAATGACTTAGGAGAAAGTTTTTATAGCGCACAAGTGCTTTCTAGATGCGTACAATTAAACGTGGAACTACGTAATAGGTTTAATTATTTCTATCGTGAAGAAAATGAACAACTTAAGCACTTTTCATTAGTATTACTAAATTCTACCGCAGAAATTATGCAGAATCCTAACAACCCTATGTCACAAGATGGGTTATTTTCTGCTATCGAATTTTCCCAACGTTCCTCAGAATTACTAGCAGCAGATTATAATGAAACACAGCCTTATTTAGAACATTTAGCAAAAGTGCGTGATATGTTACAACGTACTGCAAGAATACATGGGCTAGACCCTTATGCTATAGGCAGTCCAGCAGTAGAAAATATTGCTTTAGCACTTAACGAACGTAATTTAGATAATGTAGAGACGGTTGATGATACAGGACTACAAGAAAGGTTAAGTTCACTTAATGAGATGATTCGAGCTATTCAATCAAGCCCACGACCATCAGCAGTAAAAATTCTTAATCTACCACATTCTACTTTGGTTTTATCTTCTTGGGAGTTTGATGCATTTAAGCCTGCTTCTAGCGATAGTTACTTTACTCGTTTAACCTATGATGTACTAAAACGTAGTGTGGCTTTAATTGCAGAGATTCAGGAAAACCTAGCTTTATATAAACTACATTATGATTCACCACAGTTGTCTAATTCCTATTTAATGAAATTAAACTTTTATGTTTTGCAAGCACAAAAAATTGCTGAAGAATTAGAAAAAGAAAGCTCTTCTGCTACAGATCGCCAACAAATAGATGCAGCTTGCAATCTTTCTGCTACAAGGCAAAAGCTTTTAGATAGTTGTAATAAAATTAAACCAATAGTGGAAAAAGCTATTAGTAAAATATAAACCATTTTAATCAGGAAGGTGACTATTAGTAACATTTACGGTAACACACGCGGATTAAAACCAAACCAATTACGTCGTCTAGAAAAAATCTATCAACGTCGTATTCCTCCAAAAGATATTGTTACACAAGACTTTGCTCGTTTACTTACGGAACTTTCTTATGAAATACGCCGTCAAGTAGGGGTTTTGATTAATCGCAAAGGACAGGTAGAATATGTAATTGTAGGTGATGCAAAGAAAATCGAACTACCAGATTTTAAGCGCGTTCGTGCTGGCGAAGAACGTTTTCGTGGTTTGAGGTGTCTACATACACATTTACATAATGAACCTTTGACCCAAGATGACTTAACAGATTTAGCTTTACTTAGGCTAGATTTAATGGCAGCTATTGATGTAGACAGCCGCACAGGGTTACCTGGGCTAGTAAAAGCTGCTCACTTAATGCCTGTTTCAAATAATGAAAGCGATTTAGGAGAATTAACAGGGTTTTCTAATAATAACTGGGGGTTTTTAGAACCACGTCCGCCTTATGAACTAACAGAAGATTTTATATTGTTAATAGAGTCTCTAGAAGAAGAATTTACCAGACTAAATGCTTCACAAAAACAGATGAAAGTACAGGATGGCGCCATTTTAGTTGGTGTAACTACTAGCGGTTTAGCCGAAGCTCAAGAATCTTTAGAGGAACTAAAAGAACTAGCCCGTTCTAGCGGTGTAACAGTACTAGACTGTGTTGTACAGCGTCGTCATGAACTTGATGCAAAATACCTAATAGGTAAAGGTAAGCTAGAAGAGCTAATTATTCGTAGTATGCGACTTGGAGCAGACATGATTATTTTTGATCGTGATTTATCTGCTGCCCAAGTTCGTTTAATTAATGAAGAGGCTGACTTAAAAATAGTTGATCGTAGCCAATTAATTCTAGATATTTTTGCTCAGCAAGCTACTACTAGCGAAGGTAAAATCCAAGTTGAACTAGCACAACTTAAATATATTTTGCCCCGTCTGACAGGTAAAGGTATAGAAATGTCTCGTTTAATGGGTGGTATTGGTGGACGAGGCCCAGGTGAAACAAAATTAGAAGTAGACAGGCGCCGTGTTCGGGAACGAATTAAGATGCTAGAGCAACAACTAGAGCGTATTCGTACTGCACGACAAGCTCGCCGGGCTAAACGTACTCGTAAAGGGATTCCAGTAATTTCTATTGTTGGCTATACTAACGCTGGTAAATCAACTTTACTTAATACTTTAACAAATAGTAATGAACTAGCTGAAGAACGTATGTTTGCTACACTTGATCCTCGTAGCAGGTTGCTTAGACTCCCACAACTACAAGAAGTTATTATTAATGATACAGTAGGGTTTATTCGTGATTTACCAGAAACCTTACTAGCAGCTTTTAAGGCAACCTTAGAGGAAATGGAAGGTTCTGACCTACTTATTCACCTAGTTGATGCTGCTAGTCCACGTTACTTAAACCAAATTGCGTCAGTAGAAAAAATTCTATCAGAGCTAGACCTAGCAAATTTACCACGCTTACTAGTTTTTAATAAAAGTGATTTACTAGACAAAACAGAGCTAGAAAATCTTTGTCGATTGCATAACGCAGTAGCAATAGCTGCTACCAAGCGTGCAAGTTTAGAGATGTTATTAGAAAAAATTGACGAGCAGTTAGGGAAAATAGCTTTAACTAATGGTCATTTTACAGAACTACCGCAGTTTGCTAGCTCAGTCATTAACTAGAGCTAAGATTTATAAAGATTAAAATGGGCACACAGCCAAAAAGCAATGAAGGTATAGGTAGTACAATTCAAAGGCGTTGGCGGGCTATCCGACGTTACTTAAAGCAAGTGCAAAGCACATTGTCAGAAAAAATTAGCTCTCCTTTAGGGATTATTATTACTGCCCTGCTTTTAACTTTAACTATTGTTACTTATCAGGGAGTTTCTACTAGCTCAGTGATAAATAACGGAATAGTAAGTGTAGATGTGCTTTCCCCACAAGATTTTTCTATTATTGATGAGGATGCTACTGAAAGACTACGTGAACAAACAGCAGAAAATATTGCTCCTATTTTTGAATATAACCCTCAAGCCCGCAGCCAAATAGTTAATTTTCTCAGTAATTCTTTAACTGAGATGGAAAATAAATATCAAGTAGCAATAAAGGATAGGTTTAACCGCAATAGTTTAACTGAAAAAGAGCTTTCTTCTCCAGAGTTTGAAAGGTTTTTGTCTGATTTTCTTCCTACTATTGAATCTGACACAGTGCTTGGAAAAGATAAGGATTTTTTAACTTGGCTAGTAAAACGACAGTTTGATTTGGCTTTACAAAAAAACCTTTTATTAGCTTTAGATAAAACTATGAGTAGTTATATTTATGCGTCAGATAATACAGATGAAGTTTCTTCGCGTCGAATTACATTTCAGAATATTCAAACCAATGAACGTGGTGAACTGCGAAGTCGAGATATACTTAACTTATTAGCTTCACAAAAAAATTTAGCAGACGAGATTGATAATATTAAAGAACTAACCAGCGATGAAAAGAAAAAAATTATTGAAACC
>JAHFUF010000635.1 GCA_023265235.1 Blastocatellia bacterium | reverse complement strand
TGAAGGTAATTTAGCACTACGACGCTCTAAGGCTAGTTGTAATTGTTTTATATTTATAGGTTTACTAATATAATCATCCATACCAGCCTGTAAGCATTTTTCTTTATCACCTTCCATTGCTCCTGCTGTCATAGCAATAATAATAGGTCGTTCTGTTTTTGGCCAAAACTCACAAATTCGTCTTGTAGCCTCTAAACCATCCATTTCTGGCATTTGAATATCTGTTAAAAGTACATCATAAATTTGGCGTTCTAATGCCTCTAAAACCTCTAATCCATTAGCTACAGTATCTGCCCTATAACCCATTTGTTTTAGTATTTGAAGGGCTACTTTTTGGTTTACCACATTATCTTCAGCTAAAAGAATACGTAGTGGTTTACGTTGTGCCATTTCTTTGTCTATTCCTAGGCTCTTAGGCCGTCTAATACGAGCAGTATGAGAGCCTAAAACACTCATTAACGTATCATAAAGATAAGACAATTTTATTGGCTTGTTTAATAAAACATTAGGGGTTGTTATAAATTTTGACTGCTGCCCAAGAACTGTTAACAAAATTATTGGGATTGAATTGTTTTTAAGATATGTTTCTATCTCTTTTATAAAAGAAAGGCTCTCTTTTTCTAAAGCTTGAGCATCTAAAATAGCCACATCAAAATTTCCATCAGATTGAACCCAAGATAACACTTCTTGATTTAATCCTGTTACCTTAGAAGGCATGCCTCTAGATTCAACATAGTCTTTTAAGATACGTTGATTAGTTAAATTATCTATAAAAATTAAAGTCCGTTTGCCCAATAAACGCGGTTGTTCTAATGTCAGATAAGTATGTTGCTCAATTTCTACAGGGCTGGCAACAATAGTAAAGAAAAAAGTAGACCCTATGCCCTCTTTGCTCTCTACCCACATCTTGCCACCTAACATTTCACTAAGACGTTTACTTATAGCTAAGCCTAGACCAGTACCACCATACTGACGAGTAGTAGAAGAATCCACTTGTGTAAAAGATTGAAAGAGTCTATCCATTCTATTAGCAGGAATACCAACTCCTGTGTCTTTAACCGAAAATTGGATCTCATGTTTATCACTAGATATTGGTTTACTAGTAACAGAAACTATTATTTCTCCTTGCTCAGTAAACTTTACTGCATTACTAAGTAAGTTAACTAGGATCTGTCGTGTACGAGTTATATCAGTAATTAATCCATCAGGAACATTTTGATCAACTATATAAGCAAGGTTAAGGTTTTTCTCTACTACTTTAGGAGCAATTAAATCAATAGATTCTTCTATACAGCTATAAAGATCAAATTCAATAAGCTCTAGCTCTAGTTTGCCAGACTCTATTTTGGAAAAATCTAAGATATCATTGATAAGTGTCAGTAGTGAATCCCCACTAGTACGAATAGTTTCAATATAATCTTGTTGTTCATCAGTAAGTTTGGTGTTTAGTAACAAGCCAGTCATTCCAATTACTGCATTCATAGGAGTACGAATCTCATGACTCATATTTGCTAGAAATAAACTCTTTGCTTTGTCTGATTCCAAAGTTCTTGCTTCTGAATCTAAAGCTTTGTCTTTGAGTTCAATAGCTCTTTTTTCTGCGTCTTTAAGCTGTTCTATGCTTTTATTAAGCTCTTCTGTACGTTGTTTTACTTTTACTTCTAAAAGCTCACTACGAATTCTTAGAGACTGCTCTCTAAACTTTATTAACCCATAAATACCTGTGAGCAGTGATAGCAAGTAAAGAGCATATGCCCATTTAGTACGCCACCAAGGGGTTATTACTAAAAAACTATAACTAGCCCCAGATTCATTCCAAACCCCACTATTATTAGAGGCTTTTACCAAAAAAGTGTATTCCCCTGGTTCTAAGTTGTTATAAGTAATATCTCTACGTGTTCCAACATCACGCCAAGCTTGATCATAGCCAAGTAATTTACACTTAAATCTAACCTTATCAGGAGCAACAAAACTTAGTGCCACATAATTAAATTGTAATTCATACTTATCAGGAAATAGTTCCAATTTGGTTTTTAGTTCATATTTTGTTCTATTAACTAAAACCTCTTCAATAACTACTACTGGGATTTTACTATTAATTATATGTTCGCTAGGGTCAATAACTACTACGCCTTTTACAGTAGGAAACCAAATTTTACCATTTCTTGTTTTCCATCCAGCAGGCTGACTTGAACCATTACATTGATTACTTGTCATTCCCTCAGATTTACCATAACTAATACAGCTAATTGACTGTGCTTTACCAAAAGCAAAATCATTTAACTCTCGTTTGTCAACTTCAAAAACTCCTTTGTTACAGCTAAACCAAAAAACATTTTTATCATCTACCAAAATCTGGAAAATATTGCCTGCAAAAAGCCCTTGCTGAGGAGTGTAATGCACAAATCTTTCATCTTGAAATCGCGATATTCCTTCATTACTACCACACCAAAGTACATTATCAGAATCAATATACAAAGAAAATATTTGATTTGTATTTAGGCCATTCTTTTTATCATTCTTTTTATTATAGTTAACAAATTTGCTACCAGTAAAACAACTCAAGCCATTATTAGTAGTAGCAATCCAAATATTACCTTTAAGATCCTCTATTATAGCTGTAGTAGCGTTGCTAGCTAAACCTTCTACTGTAGTATAGCTTTCTAGCTTATCATTTTCATAGGTAAATACACCTTTACCATTTGTACCTACCCAAAGCTTACCTTTTTTATCTACAAACAATGTAGTAATGTCATAGTTAAACAGTGGTTTAGACCACTTACCATTCTTAAAGTAATTTAGCCCTCCACTAGTACCTACCCATATATTATCTTGAGAATCTTGACAAATACTTCTAATCGCATTGTCTGTTAAGCCATCGGCTTCTTTATAATTAGTAAACTGATTTTCCTTAAAACAACTTAGTCCTCGGTCAGTACCAATCCAAACATTATTTTGACGGTCTTCATAAATAACCCTGGCATAATTATGAGATAACCCTTGAGTAGTGGTATAGGAAATAATCTTAGTATCTTTTAGAGATTTTAACCCCTCATTTGTCCCTATCCAAAGCGTTCCTTCGTGATCTTCTAAAAAGCAACGTACAGATGAAGCAGATAACCCATCTTTAGATGTATAAGTTAAAAGCTGACCATTCTTAAAACAATTTAATCCTTCGTTTGTCCCTATCCAAACCACTCCTTGAGTGTCAACATATAAATTTCTAACGTAGTTATCTACTAACCCATTAGCAGCAGTGTAATTAGTCCAAACACCATTAAAACAACTAATCCCTTCTTTTCCTGCTACCCAAATATTATTGTTTAGGTCGCCCAAAATTTTCCTAACAGTTTTTACAAGCAAATTTTCTTTATTAGGACAAGGAGTAAACACTCCTGCTTGAAAAATTGATACTCCTCCATTGTCTGTACCTGTCCAAACTCTCCCGTTAGCATCTTCATAAACTGACCTAACAGAATGGTTGATTGGTTTTTCTTTATCAAAATAATTTGTAAACTTGCCATCTTTAATTTTACTTAATCCTTTATCTGTTCCTAACCAAATACCCCCGTCGTTACTTTCAAACATCGAGTAAACTATATTACTTGGCAAGCCTTCTTTTTCTGAGTAGCTA
>JAHFUF010000634.1 GCA_023265235.1 Blastocatellia bacterium | reverse complement strand
CATTTCATAAGTAACCAAACAGATACCGAAAATATCTGACCTAGCATCTACAGCATTACCTAAGAACTGTTCTGGTGTCATATATTTAACAGTCCCTAATAATTCTTCATGGTCACTAATATTTTGGTCTTCATCACCTAATTGTAATAACTTTGCAATACTAAAATCCAAGACCCTAACAATTAAGTCACCATCTGCTAGTTCCTCTATCATAATATTTTCTGGTTTAAGATCGCGGTGAACTATACCCTGTAAATGTGCTGCATAAAGCCCTGCGCAAACCTGTCTAATAATTATTAAGGTTTGTCGTTCAGTAAAACGTCCTTGACGCTCCATCATTCCACGTAAGGATAACCCTTGAATATATTCCATTACTATATAAGGAACATTATCTACAGTAATTCCAAAGTCTGTAACATCTACTACATTAGGGTGGCGTATTTTGCCTAGGGCTTCAGCTTCACGCTTAAATCGAGCAAGTTGAGGGGAATCTTGAGCGGGAAAACTCATTAATTTCAGAGCAAAGGTTTTGTTTAATTGCAGGTGAACAGCACAAAAAACTCGTCCCATTCCACCTAATCCAATTAAAGAGTCGAGACGATATTTTCCATCAATAACTGTTCCAAGTACTGCTTCAACCGATGGCAATTGCCTCATAAAATTTATCTAATATGCCTCAAATAAAAACTATTTCTAAAATTAATTCAGTAAAAATAATTTGTTACAAGAATTTTTGTTACAAGAATTTTAGAGACAACCTTACTATTACTTTTTATTGCTTTTACAAAGCCTTCTTTTTTACTAACTAAAACTCTTGCTAGGAAAAGTGATAATAACTCCTGAGCAACCCATACGCAACTATCTAAGACTAAATATTTTGAAATCCAATAAGTTAGCCTTCGGGTAAAATACTTAACCTACTTAACAGGTATTATTACTCGAATTCTTGTTCTATAGTATCACGATATTCTTCTGCCATTCCTGGGTGATTATGGCGTTCTGCTGCTTGAACTCCTTTTTCAAAAGCTTGTCTAGATTCTTCCATCCTTCCTAACCTTAGCAATGCATGTCCCCAAATACGATAAACCGCCCCTTCATCATCAGCTAGCTTAAGGTATATTGCTACATGCTCAACACATTTTTCTAATTCTTCTAATTTATAATAAGCATCTGCCACACCATAATGTACAAATGCGTCATTTGGGTCTTGTTCTAATAATGCTTTAAGTGATGCTAAACGCTCTCTAGGAGAAATAGGCACAAATTGCCTCCTTAACTTAAAATAATTAAAACTACTTGCTCACTACTTAAAAAATATCAAACACTAATATCTTGATTAGATAATCTCTTCATTGGCTTAACAAAAAGCTGTGCCAAAGAAAATAAAAATCGCTCTTGGCTAGCTTGCCAAGCAGTACGTTTACCAATAGCTTCAAAATTACTTAATCTTTTTTCCATTAATAATTTTTCTTCATCCGTATAGTAACTATAACCAGAAGCACTTTGCTGAAAACGTTCTTGTAAAACTTTAGTAAATTGCTGTACTAAATTACTTACCTTTGCAGGCTCTTTAGTAGAAAGTACAGTCCTTATTTCCTGTACACGTTTAATAGGAGTTTCTACAGCCAAAAGATCCTCTAATAAATAAGCTTCAGGTTGCTCCCAACTAGTAATTTGATAAGATAGTTGAATATATCTTAGGGTAGAGAGTAAAAACCGTAAAAACTTTAATCTAAAAGTGCTTTGACGCGAAAAACTTATTAATATTTGTTGTAATCTTTCAAAAACTTTGCGACGTACAGAATCACCAGGTAGAGTATTTAAGCTAAGCCATCTTTGATATTGCTCCATCAGACTTTGCATTTCTTCATTACTATATTTTAATAACAAAATAAAAAGTATTTGCTGGGTTCGTAAAATAGTAGTCTCAGGGTTTTTCCACTCATTTAAGATACGTTCTGGGGTTGGCTCCCAATCTTCTATTTCATTAAGTACTATACCATATGAAGAGAGTGAAATAGGATCGCTTTGTTCTAAGTCTTTTAAGTTTGCAATAATACTACCTATCCATTGTTCTTTTTCTTGTTCGCCAAACACAATCAATAAGCTGATACGTTGGCGTAGGTTTTGTAGAAAATTGACTGAACTAGCAATCTCTTCACTAGTCCTAGCTTTTCCAGTTACCTCAATAGCCATTCTTAAAGCTTGTGTTAATATCGTTTTATCTTTTGCATCTGGGCTAACAACACTAAGTAACACCTCTAGAGTGTAATCTGAAAGAGGTAGTTCACTTTGTGACAAAAAGACTCTGGTCTGTAAAGCATCTTGGGTAAAAGCAGCAGTGTTGTTTTGTCGTACTACAACAGTATTAGCTTTATTACCAGGAAGTCTTGTTAAGCCTTCTAAATCCTCTTTTATTTTTGCTGCATCATTTGATTTCTCAGGATTAAAATTAAGTAAAGCTTGGTGTAAAGCAATTAAAAATTGTAAAAATTTTTCTTTTAATACATCTTCTGGGGTTTTAGACTTAACAATTTTTTCTAGCTTAATATCTGTTTGAAAAAGACTTGGAGCTTGCAAATCAAAAAATGACAAATGTCTTTCTAATAATCGCTTATAGAGGTTTTCAAAATGATATCTTTCCAAGTCATTTAAGTTGCGACTAAAAAATAGCCGTGCATAACCCCTTGAACAATCTGCCACAATTTCTTCCCAACCACTATAATCATTAGAAGAAGTGGCACGACCTCTTGCATAGCCATGATCAAAAACTCTTCTTAAACTATCCAGAAAAAATAATGTATCGTTCATAAGCTTAGAAATAAAATGCACTCTAGAAGCACTTGTATCACGCATATTACAACGTTGTTTTAGAGTAAACATAAGTAGTTCTGAAAGTGTATTTTTCTGGGATAATATATCTAGTGTTTCATCTAAAGGAATATCATTACGTAGAGCATAATGGGCAGTTCCTTCATCTAGATTTTCTTTAGCATAAACCTCACCAGAAGCTGATTCTAAAACACGTAGGGCTTCATAGGTATAAAAAGAAAGCTCACAAATATCTCCTACACGCTTAAGAAAAAAGATTTTACTACGCGCACTTTGCTGAGAATTTTGGTATTCTCGGCGAAAGGTTTCAATAAAACGATCAAAAGAGTCGTGAATAGAGTCTCGAAAAATTATTTTTAATCTAGGCAAATAATTCTGGTAAATACTACTAATAAAAGTATTGGCTGAAGCATTTATAGCTTCACGAGTAATAGTTAAAAAATCTTCAATAAATTTTATTAATGCTTCTAAAGACTGGTCTATACTATGAGTTATATATTCAGCTAAGATGTAGGCTACTGGGTGATCATCGCCTTGACTACGTAAAACAATGCCAGGAATACCGCGTTTTTTTGCCATTGCTTCTAAAGTACACAAAACAGCATTGTTAAAAAGAGTATCACTATCAATTTTATTCCATTTCTTAGCAGAAACTAGAATTGCAAGTAACCCTATTTCTCCGCCTCTTTCTAAGAGTTGTTGCTCACCAAAAAGAACCTCTAAAAACTGTGCATCATTATTAGAATAAAGTGCTGTTCCTCTTTGGTCTTTTAGTGCTGTAGTTTTTAGGTCAACTCCTATTTTTTTTGCATC
>JAHFUF010000633.1 GCA_023265235.1 Blastocatellia bacterium | reverse complement strand
TCCTTTAAGAGTTGTAGATTAAGCTCAAACATTGCTAAGAATCTATTTTCATAATCAGGATCATCTCGATAGTACATGTTACGGTATTGATAAAACTTTAAGCAAATCTGTTCAGCAAGGCTTTTAGGAATATTTGCTAGCCGAATAATTTCATCTGGAGTAGCTTGAGCAAAACTGTCAAACTTATTCCAACCAGCAAAAAGGAATTTATTGACTAGTTTAATGTCTATTTCTGAAACCTGTCTAAGTATCAGTTTTACTAATAATAGTTCCTTGTGCTCGACTAGATCTGTCTCAGAAGCCACTAAAGCAAAAGTTTTAGGTTGTAGCTCACAAAGCTTTAAATAGCTATGCGCGATTTGTTGAGAAACCTCTGAGTTAAAAGTAGTCTCTCGGCTAGCTAAAGATATGGTTTTTTGATGATTAATTACTAATTGTAATTCTACTAGGATAGCTTTTATCTGTTGATAACCTAGGGTTGAAGCTGAGTTGATAAGTAATATAAGTGATGGATCTATTAGGCTTATCCACGAGGTAGAAAGCGGTCGACTTGCTTTCCAATTACGGTATAATTCCCGCACAAAATCTTTTAGTGGTTTAACACAGGAACTTGCTACGGCATCAAATTTGTCTCGTATTTCTTCTTGGTTAAATTCAGTATCTGCTCGCTCTATTTCCTGCACTATTAATAAGCTGATTGCTTCTAGAGCGTCATTTGTAGCTAAGTCACTAGCATTATCTGGTTCTACATCTAATGGATCATTATTAGCTTCAATATTTTCTATTTTCTCTACTGCTCCTGTCCGTAGGGCAGGATCGTCAACAAAAGCTTCTTCATATCTAGAAATTACTTCTCTAACTTCAAAATTATTTTGGATATAGTTTACTAGAATATTCTGTTCTTCTGTTGTAGGGTGTTTTACATAATTAACGGCTAGCTCAACTGCTTGCAAACAGGCGTTTAGGTCGTTTTCCGTCAGTACACGACGGTTTTCATAATGCTCTAAATAAAACTGCCGCATTACATCTAGGACATAAAGTAGGATTTGATCTTGGGTTTCCCTCATTAAGTCAGCACATATTTCCCCAGATGTTTTGTAATAATTAAACATTACTGCCCTACGTTGGATACGTCTAATATTTAGCTCTAACATTACAAAACCATCTTCTACATAAAGCTCCTTATGCTCTTCTTTATGTCCATCAATAATTAACATCTTATGCTTAAAGAAGTAGAGTAAAATCTTGTAGAGTTCATGTTTAGAAAGCCTTGTAGTTCTACGTATATCCATTAGTGTAATGTCTTGAATTAAAACATTCCACACAGCCCTATATTTTTTTGGCTCATCAGTAAGTTGTTCAAAACTAGTGTAAAAAATATTTACAGGTCTTTGTCTAAAACGTGAATCGGGTTGAATATAATTGCTACCAATTTGTGCTATCTCTCCACGTCGTAGTAACCCATTAGATACCAGTCTAGAAGTAACTAGCTCTGTATTTTCCATTAAAGTAGGACGTTGTGCTGGTTGAACATAAATACATTCTATCTCTGCTACTTCTAGTAAAAAACACCAATAAAAAGCATCCTCTCCTGTTAATTGGTGGTTAGGAACAGCCACTTTCCAAACATTACCCCGATGAAAGTCAATTTGACCATTAATGCCATCTTGTGTAGTAATTAGCAGCCGACAACTAATACCAGCATCAACAATATAGCAAACCATTTTGGGCAGATTTTTACTAATAGCAAAACGTTGCAACATTCTTTCTGTAGCATAAAAAATGGTTGGTTGCTCTTGGTTTAATATTTTTTCTGCTTCTGCGACTAATGGATTTTTACGGGAAACTTTTTCAACAATCTCACGACATAATTGCAATACAGGCTCAGATTTCATATGAGCAATTAGTTTTAGTAACTCTATAGTGGTTTCTGCATCACCTAATAAAGAAAAAGAATATTTTTGGCGTTGGATTTCCTTCCAAATCTTTGTAGCTATAGTTTGAACCAAATAATTACCTACAAAAATTTTATTAAACCTCTCAATAATCTGCTTTAGCTCCCCTGTTTTTTGATAAAAATCAATGACTACTTCTAGGCTTTTATCTAGCTCCATATCAATCAAAGCTAAAATAAGTTTTTGACACATATCTACTGCCCTACGATCTTTTTCTGTTTCTGCTTGGCGAAAGCGTGCTATTAACCTTTCACAAGCAGAGTCTCCTCCAATAAAAGCCATTGTAGTAATAATTTGATAAATCAATTGGCGTTGGGTGTTTTTTTGCCAGTAGCTATCAAGTAGCGCGATAGCTTCATTTTTTATTGTTTGATCATCAGAAACTATTTTTCCTAGCAGTGAAGCAATATTACGGGCATAAAACCAAGGTTGGGTACGTGCGTTAGAGGCTAGTTCATCAACCAACATTCGGTAAATATCTTTTCCATAACACTCAAGCATTCTAAGTAAAGTGCGCCTAGTTCGCCTATCATCTGCTACTTGAATATGTCCAAGTAAATATTGAGGGTGCCAACAAGTAAACAAAGACATTACATCTCTTACCAATGTGCGATCTTGCTCAGAAGCAACATAGGCTTCAATATTTTGAGTGTTAAGTAACTGGCCTTTTTCTTGAAATCGCTCTAACTGATATAAGTCTATTTTCCAATCACTGGCTAATTCTGTAATTATTTGAAAGATTTGAACACTTTGATAAAGAAAATTGTCATTAAACAAAGCTACTGATAATTCCCCTAATTGAGCCAAATAGGTTTCTGGCTTAAAAGCCTGTCTATCCTCATATTCGTTGTAGCGATCAGATTCATTAGATAAAAGTATTTCTTTTTTAATTTTCTTATCTTTTATTAAATCAGCAAAATTTGCTAAAAGGCTTTTCACTTTTGTCTGACATTCCGTTACTTTTTCACCCATTTTGGGGTCTTTAAAGCTATAGCGTTTGTCTGAACATAAAACATTATGAGTAATATTTTTATAAACGCCTTCGTTAAATTTGTCCATATGGACAACAACTTCTTTGCGTTTTTCTGCAATAAACTGTTCTTGTTTCTGGTTACGAATTAAGCCTATCGGCCTAATATCTTGCCAACGAGACTGTTTAAATATTTCTGATAACCTCTCTTGTTCTGCAACTGGACAATAATGTATTAAAACTTGCTCAAAGGTAGGAAAAAAAGAATAGATATTTTTAAAGTTAACTATTTGGTAGAAAAATATATCAAAAACTTTATTACGCGCAATGGTTAAAAGCTCAAGCAAGGGTATTTGCTTAATTTGAAGTGCCCAATGCATTACCAAACTAGCAACATGTGTTGGGCCTTTTGAGACTTCTGAGGTTAGCGATGGAGCAACAATCAATGGTGCTCTTATTCCTGCTAAAAACATATCAAAGTCTGATGTTAAAGCTAGTCCTTTAACTGCTTCTACTAAGCGACCATCAACAATGCTAGTAGTAGTTTCATCATTTTGGCTATTTTGACTAATTGATTGGCCAAGATTATTTCCTAAATCCAGCCCTAACACTGATAGGTCTTCAAGATTAATTGTTTTTGGTACTTCTAGTGGCCTTGTTGCTTTTTTCTCTTCTCTAACTACAGGTTGAGGGGGTGTAGACAAAAGAACAGGAGGTATAGG
>JAHFUF010000632.1 GCA_023265235.1 Blastocatellia bacterium | reverse complement strand
TTAGTAAGATAAAGGTCTGGGACTTCTAAATGTTTTTTCCTAATCAGCCAATAATCAGCTATCATTACTCCAGCAATAGATCCTAGTCCTCCTGAATAGCCAACTAGCCAAGTAAATATATATCCTGAAGGATCCGCAAGTAACTTCCAAGGCTGCATCATAATGCCAATTAACCCTGTTAATAAGCCTCCGCGCTGAAAAGTGATCCACTTTGGAAAAGCGTTAGCAAAATCATTAGCAGGTGATACTACGTTAGCCGCAATATTTACAGAAAGCGTGGCTATCACAACGGTAAACATTGAAATAGCAACAACTACAGGTTGGCTAAATTGAGCAATTAGTAAAACTGGATCCCAAATTAACTTATTATAAATAATTGCTGATGCAGAGGTTATAATTACTCCCATAGCAGCAAAAACTGTCATTGTTGTAGGCAATGCTACTACTTGACCAACCATTTGTTCACGTTGGCTTCGACCATAGCGAGTAAAATCTGGCATATTAAGCGAAAGCGTAGCCCAATATCCAATCATTGCAGTTAATGAAGGAATAAAAACAGGAAAAAAGTCTGAAAAGCTTTGAAATTTTCCTGATGATTGCATTATTACGCCTAGACCATTTGCTTTCCATATTGCCCATAACATCAGTAAAAACGCCATTACTAGGACAAAGGGCGCAGCCCAATTTTCTACATTCTTTAACAGGTTCATCCCTTTGTAGACAATGAAAATATTGAGTATCCAAAAGAGTAAAAACGAAATATATTCTGTAGGTGTATAGCCAGCAATAATAGCAGGGCTTTGAATTTTATCACCAAGCAGGGTCTGCCAGGCTGGCCAAAGTGTACGAAAGAAAACCTGTAGTGCCTGTCCACCAATCCAAGCTTGAATTCCAAACCAACCACAAGCAACCAAAGCACGCATCAGCGCAGGCAAGTTTGACCCAATTGTGCCATAACTAGCACGAGCAAAAACTGGGAAGGGAATACCGTATTTTGTTCCAGGGTGTGAGTTAAGCAAAATTGGGACTAATACAATTATGTTACCTAATAAAATAGTGAATAGGGCTTGCCACCAGTTCATTCCAGCACTAATTAGCCCTGAAGCTAACATATAAGTGGGAATACAATGCGCCATACTAACCCAAAGAGCAGCAAAATTATAAGTAGTCCAATTACGTTCTTTTATTGGTACAGGAGCAAGATCTTTATTCCATAATGGGCTATGAGAAACATCTTCTTTCATTTCATAAAGCTCTTCTTTTCCTGATGAGGCTGATGCAGATGACATTTAGATAATCCTTTCTCAATAATATTTTATTAATTCTAATACTGCTTTTAGACTGTTAAGCGCGTCTTTGTCGGTTTGTTTGGAGAGTTCCCAAGCACTAGCAAATTCTTCTGCTGCCTCGCTCCAATTGCCTACACTAACATAAGCATGTCCTGCACAATAACGTAAAACCAGGTTATTTTTTAGTTCATCGTCTAGGTCTTCATATTTTTCTAGTACTACTAAAACCTGCTCTACTAATTTTTGTGTGTCTCTTTGTCTTCTTAAATTACTTACATCTTCTGGCCTGCTTAATTCATTACCAATTAAAAACCCTCGTTTCCTTTGTACAGTAGAAATCATGTTGTATAAAGTCTGTAGGCTAGGCTCTTTGTATTGGTTAATCGCTTTACGATAATGAGGATAAGCCTCTTCTGGTTTTCCCTCTATACTTAAGGCTATAGCTAGGTTTTCATGTGCTAAAGGGTAATTATCATTGCGTATTTCCAGAGCTTTTTGGAAAGCATTTATAGCTTGTGGTACCTGGTCTTGAAACGTCAAAACCGTTTTTAACAAATAAGCATTCCCTAAATCTAAGTAAGCTTCTGCAAAGTCTGGCTTTTGTTTTACTACAATTAAAAACTCATTTGTTGCTTCTAGGTATTTTTGTTCATTTGCATAAAGACGGGCTAGGTTATAGCGAGCTAATGGATATTGGTCTTTACGTTGTTCAATAGCAGTAAGAAAATTTTTCTTTGCTAATTCAATGTTTTGTGTTGCTTCCTGAAAGTTAGCTGATGCAAGCACTTCATAGATTAATCCTAGGTTATTATAAGCTTGTGGGTAATCTTTACGCTGTTCTATTGCTTTTTGATAATTAGTAATAGCTTTCTTAAAATCACCATTATGTGCATAAGCTACTGCTAGGTTGTAATTTACTGAAGATAGATCGTCTTTTTCTTTAATATGAGTTAGTAGTTTTTCATAATGATTTATTGATTTACTAATATCACCGCTACGATAAAGTGCTACCCCTAAATTTATTTGCCCTTCAAAATTGTCTGGCATTATGATTAATGCTTTTGTTAATTCTGTTAAAGCACTGTCATAATCCCCTATTTCAAGTAAAGCATTTGCTAGCCCAAATTGAGCACTAATGGTTTTAGGGCTACTAGATATTACATTACGATAAAGCTCTATAGCTTTTTCTATCTGACTACTATCTACAAGTTTATCTGCTTTTGCTACTAACTCCTCTGGCCCAGGAATAATTTTCACAACCTTGCGATGTACCACTTCTAAAGAAGCCTCTCCTACTTGTTGGGTACCAAACCTTCGAGAAGGAGTGTTAGTTGTTGTTGGGATATAGCGTAAACTTGGTTGAAATGGAGCTTCTGACCCAAAACGCCTACTAGGTTCTTCTTGAGTAACTCTTAGTTTAGTAAAAGTGAATTTTGGCCCTGCTTTTGTAGTGATTGAAAACATTAACATTAAGTTTAAAGATACCAAAACCAACACCTCAAAGTAGCTTTTAGTTTTTGCTAACGTCTTACAATACATATATTAACCTTGAATCAAATATATTTAACTAGTGATTAATTAATAGGAGAAATAATTATAATACAGGTAAGTAGGATGGAGAGAACAAAATCTTCTATTTAGGGGAATTGTAGAGGGCAAGGGGGCAAGGGCAAGCCTCGCCCGTCTTTCTTCATTTTTCTTGATAAAAAATTAAAATCTTACTACTACATCTGGGGCTTGGTTTAATTTAATGCTATCAATAAATCTGACATAGTGCGGTGAAGTAGTCATGATTAAGGATTGTGTTCTAATCCCATCACCAAAAAACCTTACACCTTTAAGCATATTACCGCTAGTAACACCAGCAGCAGCAAAAATAATATTTTTTCCTGGGGCTAAATCATTAGTTGTATAAACTTTTTTAGGATCTTCAATACCCATTGATCTCATTCTCTCTATAATTTCAGCGTCATCTGCTACTTTATCTAGGTCTTCTTCAGCTAATTGATCTTTGAGTACAAAACGGGCTTGGATTTCACCATTTAAACAGCGCATTGCTGCGGCGGTTAATACTCCTTCTGGCGCGCCTCCAATCCCCATAACAGCATGAACTCCTGAGCCTGCTACTGCTGCACTGATACCTGCTGATAAATCACCATCTCCTATTAGTTGGATCCTAGCACCAGCCGAACGAATATCTTCCATTAATTTTTGATGTCTTGGACGATCTAGCACAATTACTACTAGGTCACTAACATCACGGTTTAAGCGACGTGCAATAACCTTTAAGTTGTCTTGTACTGGAGCATCAATGTTTACATGTCCTTTCGCAGCAGGCCCAACTACTAGCTTATTCATATACATA
>JAHFUF010000631.1 GCA_023265235.1 Blastocatellia bacterium | reverse complement strand
AATAAATTTAACTATTAGATCACCAGAAAAAACACAAAAATTTGAGATGAAAACAAACCATCTCACCATAGGACGTGCAGCACAAGCTAATCTTATTATTCAAGATCCTGCTTTATCAAAACTCCATGCCAGTATTCATCAGGAAAATGGGCATATTTGGTTACTTGATGAAAATTCTATCAGTGGAAGTTTTGTAAATAACACTCCAGTTCCAACAAAAGGCTTACCCATTACTAACGGCGATCAGATTAGATTAGGCAAAACTACATTTATTGATGTTTCAATTAATTCAAATAATTCAATTAATTTCCCTTCAACTGCTACTAAGAAAAAAACTGATAAAAGTCCAAAAAACACAAGTTTAGTGAAAATTGTTTTTATAATGCTTAGTTTTTTATTTCTTGCTACAAGCCTAGTTTGGTTTATGACTAAAAAACCAGATAAAGTAATTATTGCTGATATTGAGGAAACTACTAGCAATAATGACACAGCTACGCCAACTAGTGAGCCTTCTGAAGTAGCAGAACCATCACAACAAAATTCTATAGAAACTCCTGTACCAAATGAAGAATTTATTAAAAAAGATGTCAAGCTCTACCAAAAAATGACAGAAGAGGAAAAATTAGAATTTATTGATCGACAAGCACAACATATTTCTATGATGATGGGTAATCGTCCTTATGTTTTTACTAATGATGTTCTAGGTTATATAAAAAAATATGTTGACTCTTATTCACAAAGAGCTAACACCACTTCTACAAAACTTTGGGGAGAAAACCTCCATAGTCTTTATGGTCGCGCAAGTCTTTATGCTCCAGAAATTATTAAGGCTTTTAGTTCGCGTGGAATTCCTTCAGTAGTAGGACTTTATATTGTAATGATTGAAACGGAATATCATGATTGTTTGGAAAGCCCTGTAGGGGCTAAGGGGCTTTTTCAATTTATGCCTGAAACAGCAAGAGGCTATGGAGTAGATCCTAGTGATCGTTGTGACGTAAAAAAAATGTCACCAGCAGCAGCACATTATATGGCAGATAGAATTACAGAATTTGGGCCTGATGCAATGAGCGTTGCTTTAGGAATTGCAGGCTATAACCGTAGCCCTGACTCTGTTAGACGTGACCTTCATGATGTTATTAATAGCCAAAACCGTGAACGCAGTTTTTGGACTTTGGTTGCTAATTCCACTAAATTAGACAGACCCTTTCAGAACGAAAATATTAAGTATGTACCAAAATTTTTTGCAGCAGCAATCATTGGAGAAAATCCTTGGACATTTAATTTAAAGTTAAGACCTCTATCAACTTACACTGAAATTCCATCTCAAGACAAACTAAAAATTAGCTCTAAACCCCAGGCTATCGATAAACAATTTGAGAAAGCAACTGTAGAACTAATTCGCCGTATTAGTAGCGATGATAAACCCTATGTCTTTCCAGAAAAAGCACTTCAGGACATTAAAGCCAAAGTTGAAAGCTATCAAAATCAGCCCTCTATCGCAAATACTTTGCTAGTACTAAACCAAGAAGCAGAAAAATTAGCACTACTTGCTAGACAAGAGGGTATCGAACCAGCTTTGCTTTTTTATGTTGTTTTAGCTGAGTCAGAAGGCGGTAAACAAAGCCATGAATTAAATGCTATGGCAAAAAAAGTCCTAGAAGAATTAGTAACTCTTAGAGCTACTTTTGGCAGTGGCCTAGCAGATAGTAGTTTGATTATTGTTGCAGCCTATCGTATGGGTAGTGGGACAAAAAAATCTCATCCACTGCTAGCAATGATGCGTAAGAGTGTTAAAAATCCACAAACAGAAAGAAATGTTTGGTTTTTGCGAGAACATGGTGAGCTTAATGATGATGTTTATAATTTTATAATAAATTTCTTAGCACTAGGGCTAATTGGGCAAAATCCTAGGGCTTATGGTATAAACGCTTCTGCTTTTTCCTACTAATGTTTATTTAATTTTTTCTTGTTAACACCATTTGCATACTTATTGCATTGGCAATTAGGACTTAAGCATTTAGAAAGTTTTAAAATATTTGTGGAAAGCCTATTAATATTATGAGCCATTATCGCAAAGTAGTTTGGAATGAAGGAATGCTCCTTACTCCTCATCATTTGCAACAATGGGATAATTATTTTGAAGACCAAATAACCTCCCGTTTAACAGCATTTATACCTTATGAATGGGGTGTAATTAACCTTCAAGTTAATCATGAATCAATTAGTAATGGCGTTTTTGAGCTAATACATTGTCAGGCAATAATGCCTGATGGCCTATTGGTTAACCTCCCACAACCAGATCCTTTACCAGAGTCTCGCACCTTAGCAAAACATTTCGATACAACTACTGAGAGTGTGGAAATTTACCTTGCTATTGCAACAAAGCGAGTAGGAAGTGCGAATTTTCAACCACCTAGTAAAGAAAAAAACTCCACTGTGCGCTATAGCCAAACTCCTAGTACTGTAGCTGATGAAACAACAGGGGAAAATGAACAACAACTTGCTTTTGCTAAACCTAATTTTTGCCTTCTTTTTGCTGATGAGCTAAAAGAAGGATATAGTAGCTTAAAAATTGCCGAAGTAGTGCGTACTGCTACAGGACAGTTAGCTATTTCAGAAAACTATATTCCACCAATATTAACTCTAAGCGCGTCTGCTTGGTTACTTAATATGCTTAGGCAGTTAATTGAGATTCTTATTACTAAAAGCACTACTTTAGGGGATCAGCGACGACAACGAGCTACATCTCTAGCTGACTTTACTACATCTGAAGTAGCTGTTTTTTGGTTGCTACACACAGTAAATGGTGCTATTCCAAAACTAACTCATCTTTTACGTACTAGAATTGTACATCCAGAACGGCTATATGAAACATTAGCAGAACTTGCTGGTAAGCTGATAACATTTGCTATTGATCAACACCCTAAAGATATTATTCGTTATGATCATATAAATCTATACTTGACCTTTAACCAGTTAATGCTACAAATTCGAGAGCTTTTGGAAACAGTAATACCTACACGTTCTGTTGCAATCCCATTAGAAAATATACGTGAATCACTTTATATTGGTAGAGTTCAAGACGAACGATTATTGCGCGAGGCAGCATTTTTCTTAGCAATAAAAGCCCAAGTCCCTGAAAGTTTTTTAATTGATCGTGTACCGCGAATTATTAAAGTAGCATCTAGAGATGTAATTGATGCTGTGGTAGGTTCTGCATTACCAGGAGTGACTCTACGGCATGCATCTCCGCCGCCTTCTCCAATACCTACTAGAGTTGGTTTTCACTACTTCGGGTTTGATAGCATTGGCCCTTACTGGGATACAATTCGCGGTTCAAAGACAATTGCTATTTATGTACCAGATGAATTTCCTGAAGTAAAACTAGAACTCTATGCAGTAAAACCTTAATTTTACGCATACAAGCATTAAGAAATAGGTAATGTATGTCCAATGTAATAACCTTAAATCCATCTCCTAATTTAGAATCAACTGATTTGATGGATAATAGCCAAAATGCTTTGCTGGTAATGGCCACACCTGTTTTGAAATTGATATTAGAGCTAAAAGCAGGAATAGTTGCGCCATCAAGTGATCTACGTATTACTTTTGACAAGCTCTTAAAGCAAATGGAAAGTCAAGGTAGTCAATTAAGCT
>JAHFUF010000630.1 GCA_023265235.1 Blastocatellia bacterium | reverse complement strand
TCATTGGCAAAGGAAGCTAGCACATTCTTAACTGCTTGTGCAGTTCTAGCAGGGGGGTATTTGTTCACTTCATCTAAGACTGACTCAAAAGTGACTTCCGTAAAACCCTTTTTAGTGAAATCCTTAATTATTTTTAGTACTAGGTAATATTTATCATACTGAAATACAAAAGTTTTAAGCCCTAATTTGGTAATAAAGTCTTTGTCTAGTAGTAATTCACACTGCTTAAGAATTTGATAATCTTCGTCATTCTTACAAGTGACTAACAAAATTTCTTGTTTGACAGAAAAAGTTATTTGTTCTACTAGTTTTGGTTTAGATAATTGCGTTAGTAACTTGCTCATATATTGCATTGCATAACGAATTGGGTGCTTATCTAGGTCTTTGGCTTCTATCATCTTTTCCACCATCCAAGAATATAAGAGTTGATATTCTTTTTTCTATAAAATAGCTAAAATAGCTTTAGCAAAAGCTTTTCATCATTATAAAGTAAATTAGAATAAACCAATGTAAACTACTAGTACTTATTTGCTATTGGATAAAATCAAGCAAATATTATCTGTAAATTATAGAGCTTTTTACAAGGTACAAGGAAAAATGTAATTGGAACAAGAAAAGCCAATAGTAAAGATAAACACATTAGAATTAAAAGTATTAGCAGAGGCCATAATTCGTCACGCATCTGTAATACTAGTACAGCGAGATCCCAAAGATCTAAAGATGGATGAAACAAGCGCGTTACTGCATAGGTTGTGGATGAGAGTAGCAGAGAAAACACAATGTCGTGCTGGTGCTTACCCTAATATCAAAGACCATATTACTCATCAGCAAGTTTTGACTTTGAAGCTAAAGGGGTTACTTGATAAAGTTCTAGATACTCCGCTAAGTGATGAACAGTACGCCACTTTTCTTTCTAACCTTATCCAAAGGTCACTAAAGGCTCAAACTCTACATTTCTAAATGGATATAAATGCCAATGTCTAATAATGGTAAAGAGCAAGAAATAAAAAATTATTGGGAGCGAAATAATATAGGGCAATCAATACTTGGCCTGCTTGTTGCAGAAGGCAAGGATTTGGATAAACTAACTGTAGAAGATCTTGCACAAATGGATCACTTTCATACTGGAGGTAAAGTAGCAACTGTAACACTTGCTAAACTTGCCAATCTAGAAAGAGGGATGAGAGTTTTGGATGTAGGAGGAGGTCTTGGAGGAGCAGCGCGTACACTAGCAATTGAATTTGGTTGTTATGTAACAACCATAGATTTAACCAAATCCTATGTAGATACAGCAGAAATGCTTACTACAATGCTAAGGCTTAATGATCAGGTAAAACACTATGTTGGAAACGCATTAGAATTGCCATTTGATAAGAGTAGTTTTGATGTAGTATGGACACAGAATAGTGGGATGAATATTTCTAATAAAGAACAATTATATGCTGGGTTTCATCAGGTATTAAGAGAAAAAGGATTATTGGTTTTTCAAGAACCAATGGCTGGTATTATTCATCCACCTATTTTCCCTTTAATGTGGGCATCTGATGAATCAAACAGTTTTTTACTTACATCTACAGAAATGTGCAAACTTATAGAAAAATCAGGGTTTCATATGCAATGTTGGAATGATTTTACAGAAAAAACATCTAAGCCCAACCCTATCAATAAAAACACAATTCAGTATCTTATTATGGGCGAGCAACTTAAATTAATTCTTGAGTCTAATCATCGCAACAGTAATGAAGATCGTGTTGTTATGGTACAAGCAGTTTTTCAACGAATTTAATAAGCTGACAAAGTTAGAAGGAGAAATGAAAACAACAAAATACTTTGAAACCAACCAGAGTCTTTTTACTGACACTGATGAAGAATTAAAAGGGAAACAGACCAATTCTAGTCAACAAAGTTCTAATCCATTAGCTGATCGAATGCGGCCTCGCTCTTTAGATGAATTTATTGGACAAGAAAAGGCTGTTGGTCAAGGAACTATGCTTAAGCGGCTTATAGAAAAAGATGAACTGAGGTCACTAATCTTTTGGGGGCCATCTGGCACTGGCAAAACTACTCTAGCAGAGATAATAGCTCGTAACACCAAATCATTGTTTATACATTTTAGTGCTGTAGCTGCAAGTATTAAAGAAGTACGCTCAGTAATGGAAGATGCCGCAAAGTACTATCGTACAACAAACCGGCGTACCGTACTTTTTATAGATGAAATACATCGTTTTAATCGTGCACAACAAGATGCCTTTCTACCCTATGTGGAAAATGGGACGATTATTTTAATTGGAGCAACAACAGAAAATCCATCATTTGAAGTTAATAGCGCATTGCTTTCTCGCTCACGGGTTATAGTACTGCAATCGCTTTTTAGTAATGAAGTTGTAGCTATTCTAAAACGAGCATTATCCAATAAAGAACGTGGTTTAGGGGAAATGTTATTGGAAGTAGAAGATGAGCAACTACAACTAATAGCAGCTTATGCTTCAGGTGATGCTCGCGTTGCTCTTAACACATTAGAAATGGCTGCAATTAGCCAAGAAGTAAACCAACAAGGCAAACGTCAAATTACTACGGAAGTGATAAAAGATGCTTTGCAGCGAGCAATTTTACGTTATGACAAAACAGGGGAAGAGCATTTTAACTTGATCTCTGCCTTCATTAAATCAATCCGTAATTCAGATGCAAATGCCTCTCTTTATTGGCTGGCAAGAATGTTAGAAGCAGGAGAAGACCCTAGGTATGTGGCACGGCGGCTAGTTCACCATGCAAGTGAGGACATAGGATTAGCTGACCCATTTGCACTTAATCAAGCTGTAGCAGCAATGCAAGCATTAGAGTTTATTGGTTTACCAGAAGCAAAGCTGGCATTAGCACAAGCTACAATTTATTTAGCACTTGCTCCCAAGTCAAATTCAGTAATTATGGCTTATATGGCAGCCGCTAAAGATGCTTTAGAAACTGAGCAAGAATCCGTTCCTCTACATTTACGTAATGCTCCTACATCTTTAATGAAGGGTTTAGGTCACAACAAAGATTACCAATATGCTCACGATTTTGAAGGTGCTAGAGCAGAAAATATGCAATGTCTTCCTTCTAACTTGCAAGGCCGTACATACTACATTCCTAGTAAATACGGATGGGAAAAAGATAAAAAATAGATTCTAATCAGGATAATTTATCCTATTTCCAAATTATCAAAATTTTATAGGAGCAAAAAATGGCAGCCAAAAAGATACTAATGATAGTAGGAGATTATGTAGTAATGGTGTCTTTTCAAGCATTGTTAATGGTTGGACACCTGGTAGATGCTGTTTGTCCTAATAAAGTAGCAGGTAAAAAAATTAAAACAGCTATACATGATTTTGAAGACGACCAAACTTATAGCGAAAAACCTGGTCATAATTTTACATTAAATGCTACTTTTTCTGAAAATAACTATCAAGAATGTCTAATTTTTCTTTAGTAGTTTTAATAGGTTTGGTAGTTTTAATAGAAATGTTATTGCTGTTGTATTGAGCTTGTTGTTTAGCGTTGATTTTAACGCTTTTATATCGGTTTTTATACTGATTTGAAGCGTACTTTAAGGCTTGATTATTTTGATTAGCCAGTTTGTTAGTTTTGGCTCGGCTAGATGGCCTAATTCCAAGCTTGACCAAATACT
>JAHFUF010000629.1 GCA_023265235.1 Blastocatellia bacterium | reverse complement strand
AGACATCTTGTTAGCTTCTGACATAGCTGGTGGCGCTGGTTACCAGTATGAAGAAAAGGCAAAAACCCTTCCTGAATAAGTCTATTGATCATTGATTTTTAGAAACATTACATTTGCTCCTTTCTATAGGGATTAGTGGCATATGAGAAAAAATAACGGTAGCGCAACAGCAGCACCTAACGAGCAAGATGACAACCAAATGGCATGGCACTGTTACTTATGCGGTCATAGCTGGCAATCTCACGATAAAACTAACCCCGATATTCCAACAAAGTGTATGAAATGTGGTCGACAAGACTTTAGAAAGCCCGATAAAGTTTGCACTCATGATCGTGATTGCTTACGTTGCAAAAATAAGCGTGAACGTCTGCTCAAAGTACTAGAAAAACTTATTGATAGCGAGAAAAGGATAAAAGATGGCTATTGAACCCATAAATTGTCATTGCAAGCGTTGCCACCATGACTGGAGGACACCTGAAAAGAAACCTGGCAAAGGACACAGAGAGCCTAGCCGATGCGCAAACTGTAATAATTATCTTTGGCAGACTTTTCCAGAACTGGCATTCCACAAGGATTTTGATCCAGCGACTACCAGAACTAAACAAAATACTTTGCTGTTTCAAAAGCCTGACGAAACGAATTGCCCTAAGTGTCTTCATGACTGGCTAGAACTTACACGTGAAGATGAAATTGCAACCGAGAGGGAAGTTTCATTACCTAAAGCCCTTAAGCATATGACTTGGCATTGTTATCTATGTGGCAACACCTGGCAATCTCACGATAAAATTAACCCAGAAGCACCCGATAGATGCCCTCAATGCGGTAGGTCAAATTACAAGGCAAAGAATAAAGTTGGCAAGCATGATTTCTATTGCGAGATTTGCCAAAAGAAGGTTGCCCAAATCCTGAAAGACCTAAAAGAGATTACTGGCAACATTGAAACTAGGGGCAAGGGCATTGATTCAACTAACAGGAATGAATAATGGAGCGAGATATTCAGTTATCAAATACCGTAGCCACTATTTTTAGCGGCGTTTACCGAGAAAAGGAGCGAATTCGTGAAACTTACCAGTAAAAAAATATTCGTTTTTATCTCAGTGCTAGTTACCAGTTCGTTGTTTCCACTTTTTGTCTTCAGGGAATTTCACGAAAGGCGAAAAGTGGAACAAAGGCAAAAAGAGCAAGAAGAACTAGAGAGCTACGAAGCACATCGAAAAATAATTAAGGATTTCCAAGATGCAGGCGGCTACAACCCTCTTAGCTTTGTCCCGCAACCGAAAGAGAAAACTGTCTCTGAAGAAGAATTAGCCTCCCTAGTAAAAAACTACAAAGACAATTCAACCAAACTTATAAAGATTTTCGATCAAGACTTAGCGCAGCTGGCAAAGGAACCAAACCAAAGCCTTTTCCGTCGGTTAAACAACGGGTCTACCATTAATAAAGTTAAGTATTTTACTTATGCAGGGTTTGTCGCACTTGATCAAATACTGATCTTAAAACAGCAGATAAAGCCACAAAGAGAAGACTTTTTTTTATTAGCTAAGAGAGAAAAAACAACAATTCTTTTTGTGCTATCTCCGTCGGCTTTAAGGGAATTTACTCTTAAGGTTGAAAAACTAGCTGAAAAGCCTAGTTTCTATTTTTTCATAGAGCATCCTTTTTTTAGAGATAACCTTGGCTCTGGCCTACAAATTTTTGGAGACCTCCCAATAGAAGGATACGACAGCTCTGATGGAGACATTTATTTTAGGTTTAGCAATCCAGATAAAAGCGAAGAGGTAAGCCTACGTATCTTTCGCGGGTCGCTACCAAGCTTCATTGAATTCCTTAAGAGTGCGTTTACTGCTTCTGAGGAATAGAAACGAATATTTAGTTTTCAAATAGCTTTCACACAAGTCTATACTTGTTTTTCTTATTGTCAAGTATTTTATGACTTTTTATTTGACATATTAGTAGGGAGAAGTATAGACTAAAAAAGAAAGGACAAGGAGAAGTATAGACTTTTATTGACTAGGGTAAAAATGCAAGATAAACTAGATGCGAGAAATGTACAAACTTTGACTAGAGTAGAGGAGCTTTTAGCTTGTCTACACGAGGATATAGGCTTGTTAAGATCGCTGAAAAAAGAAGAATTTGACGTAAACTCAGAGCCGGAAGTAAACGGTATTAGATGGCACTGCTTAGTCTGTGGTCACACATGGCAAGGCTATACAAAATTAAACCCAGATATACCCGTTTCTTGCGCTAACTGTAAGTCGCCTTACTGGAATTCCGTTCCAAAGCGGGGCGTAGAGGGTCTCCATTCAACCAAAGATGGTAGCCCATGCTCTTTATGTGTCAAAATAATTCAACGTAAGATAAGCTTAATACAGCAATTAAAAGAATTTGAAAACTTTGGAAACAAGTAAACCCTAGTAAGCTA
Source organism: Blastocatellia bacterium (assembly GCA_023265235.1). GTDB lineage: Bacteria > Acidobacteriota > Blastocatellia > Chloracidobacteriales > JADJPF01 > JADJPF01. The sequence goes on along the minus strand of JAHFUF010000629.1, from coordinate 1,248 downwards.
CTATATATACCTCCTTGTCTCTTGAATATGAGGTTAAATCAAGAGATATGCGGACAGAAGAACAAACCAACATACTAAGCTTCAATTGTCCATCCTGGGATTTAGCAAAATTTACAGGTCTGAGTCAGGATCAGGATTCTGGCGAATCCACAGTTTTTTTGGCTCATTGCCAGAAATGTCGTATTTGTACAGAAAAAGCTAAAAAACTGCTAGAGAACCAGACCTTTACTGACGGAAAATTAACTTTATCGAAACTTCATTTTCTTGAACCTGCCCTTTGGAAAGGAATCAGAGATGAAGCTATAGGCGATGTAGTCGAACAAGTCGAAGAACAAATATTGGAAAAAATAAGAGCTGAAATAAATCAGCAAGCAGACGCTTTGCTTCTAAAAACGACAAATCAACTAGCCATACAAGAATCAAACAGGCAAAAAATAGAAGACAGGGTTTATACCCTAGAACGCGGTCAGACTGCTTTAACTAGCGATATTAAATCTATTAGCTATAGGCTAACCGCACTAATCGTAGCTATATTCGCAATTACGTTTACCCTATTCGCTATTCTACTAGTAAAAAATGAGTACACTAAGAATAGCATTACTACTTCGACTAACATCACTATTCCTGATTTACCAAGCAGCGAAAGTTCCTACGACCAGCTAGATGGATTAATCGACAAGTATCTTGAGTCTGGCCAATTTTCCTATCTCAATGAAGCCAATCAGATAGGCAAACAAATCCAGAGTAAATACAAAGATAATTACGGTATTGATTTAACTGCTTATTATTATAACCTAGACAAAGATAAACTTGGTTTACTATTAAAATATCGAAAAGAGTTCATAGTCTTATCAACTAAAAGCTTGTCGGACAACTATTTAGAAAGTCTGGGAGAAACTAAAGCCCTATCAGAAGAATTTGAATCTGTTGGTAATATTATTGAAAGCTACAAAACCAAAAGTCTTACAAATAAATTTTATGTTAAATTGTTTCGCTACGTAGAAGGTATAGAGCTTACAAAAGATGGGCTGATTTTTAGCAGTAATCATCATTACCTATTCCTAAAAGCCCATTTTTTGTTATGGCAAGCTAAGCAAGATAGCGAAACATCCACACCGCAGGACTCGATTAATAAACTAAAAGAAATTTTTGATTTAGCTTTAAGCTTAGAACTCCAAGACATTGCTGTTACTTCAGGTATGTCTTTGTCTGGTTTTTATCAGAAAGTTAATATGGATTTGGAGGCTT
>JAHFUF010000628.1 GCA_023265235.1 Blastocatellia bacterium | reverse complement strand
ACATAAAGAAGCCCGTTCCTTACCTAGCGGGTTCCTGACGCTATGAAATAGCGACCCGCCAAGTAAGCACAGGGCTTCCTTGGTTTGTTTACGTCAGGAGGATTACCGCAATATAAAAAAGACCTTACGTGAGTAAGGCCTACTTTTTCCTTGTACCAAGGTTAAAAGTAGAGCCACCACAATTTAAAAAAGTGTTGGATCTGCTTCTAACATTGGATTGTTAAAAACTGAGATTTTGCTAAAGTCTTTTTATTTGAAAGAACGGATTACATTCATTGTACCGGACCAAAAAAGAATGTCAAATCCATCCTTTGTGGATTAGACAAGAGGCTTTATTTATATAAAAAAGTTTTATACTTTATGCTCTGCAATAAGTTTCTGTCCAAGGAGACTTGATGCCGGGATCATTGTGGTATGTTTGCATTGTGGGCAGACCTTGTCTTTGCTAGAAGTTCTCCAGAGCGAATAAATTAAGCCAGGGATAATAAAGAATAACCACAAAACAATTTCTATGGCCAAACTTCCTTTTACCATACGCTTAGAGTTTCCGCGGTAACCGCACATAGTGCATACCATACCCTGACTAGCGCCGGTCCCGGTCTGCTGGCTTGGCAGCATCTTCTTTTGTTTTGAGTAAAAATAAACTAAATAGCCGACTAGGCCAAGAGCTCCAATTGTATCGACTACTGAGTTATTAAAAAAAGAATCCAGAACAGCTACCCCCAATGGAAGCCCTATGACTACGCCGAGGATGATAGTTATTATTGGATTTTTTGCAAACCAGTTACCAGCGCCAGCCGGTTTATTTTCTTGCATAAAAAGTTTAGCTTTCTGCTGGCGTAGATGCACAAAGCCGCCCGCCAGCTGGTCCCTTGCGGGACCCATACCCGTTTCCGGGTATGGCCATAGAAAGCCGCTGGACGGACGGTCCAGTACTTTCTATGGTCTTGAATGCCATGCCCTGAATTGCTTCAGAGTTTAGGCGATTAAATTGTTATTTACATTTTACCATTTTGGTAAGGATTTGCAAGCATTGACAAGGGTAAACACTAGTGATACACTACGAGTATTATGACTCCAAACACCCAACTAACTCAAAGAGAAGTTTCCGCTCTTAAGCTAATACGCTCATGGTTTTTAAGCAAAGGCCGCGGGCCATCTGTTCGCGAGCTTACCAAAGAAATGGAGTTTGGCTCAACCCGAACCGCCGCTGCTCTTTTGAATGTTTTAATTGAAAAAAAGGTTTTAGAACGCAGAGATGACGGCTCTTTGCGAATTAAAAAAGATCTACCGGAAGACATTTCTAACGCCCGCACGGTACAGGTTCCCCTTGTGGGAGCTGTTGCCTGCGGAGCACCAATTTTTGCTGAAGAAAACATAGAAGCGCATTATCCAGTATCTATGTCTCTTGCCCGGCCCGGTGGCCGCTATTTTCTATTACGGGCGGTTGGCGATTCAATGAATAAATCTGGGATTGACGATGGTGATTTGGTATTAGTAAAGCAGCAAAATAATGCTAAGGATAAAGAACGTGTTGTCGCGCTAATAGATGACGAAGCAACGGTTAAGGAAATTGAGTTTACAAACCAAGCTGTGATTCTAAAGCCCCGATCAACAAATAAAACTCATCGACCCATAATACTTGAAAGAGACTTTGAGATTCAGGGCGTGGTGGTGGCAGCATTTCCTAAAAACTCACTCGTTCATTAATTTATAAAGTTTTAAACGTAAACAAAATGTCAGAACCCGAAGAAACTAAACTCCTTACGCAAAAAGAAGACAAAATCTACCAGACAGATCCCAGGTTAATTCAACCTACACAGCAGGACATTTTGGAGATTTTTGGAGGTAGTAAAGCAGGCCAATACTCCAAGTTTGTTTTAGCAGCTTTGAGCAGTCTTCCCTGGGTCGGGGTAGTTGCGAGCGTGGCAGCCGGTTTAACGGGAGCAGCATTCGATCTAAATGGTGAAAAGCAACAGGACAAATTAAATAAACTTATAGGCCTGTGGCTTCACGAACACCAAGGTAAGTTTACAGAGTTAGGGCATACAATCGACGAGATACTGACCCGGCTTGATAGTATGGGAGAAGAAATAAAACAACGAATTGAATCGCCCGAATACTTAGCTTTAGTGCGTAAAGGTTTTAGGTCTTGGGATCAAGCGGATACTATGGAAAAAAGACAAATGATAAAAAAATTACTCATGAACGCCGGCGGAACCAAACTCTGTCCAGATGATTTAGTGAGACTATTCATTGGCTGGATAGACCAATACCATGAAGCTCATTTTGTTGTTATCGCTCAGATACAGCAAAACCCTAACATCACCAGAGGTCAAATCTGGGACAATATTCACAGTACGCGACCAGACGAGAATTCTTCGGAAGCAGACTTGTTTCGCTACTTAATTAGGGACTTAAGTATGGGTGGAGTTATTAGGCAATCTCGTGATCTTAACGGTAATAACGAGTTTTTAAAGAAAAGCACCCGGGGTCTACATAGAAGTCCGACAAGTAGCACTATGGAATCAGCATTTGAGGACGACAAGCCTTACGAGCTTACAAAGCTGGGAACTGAGTTTGTGCATTACGTTATGAACGATTTAGTTGCAAGAATTGAAAGTTAGGGTTAATTATTAATTTGTAAATTTATGAATTATCAAAATTATGAAAACCATCTTTTCCGAGACGGTTATTTAGATCAATACTTACGTGAAAGAATGGAAGAATTGCAAACGGAGGTTAAGCAACTTAATATTGCCGGACTTAGCGATTCAGATGAAGAAACCGAAGTAAAAAAATTATTGCAAAAGTATTCTTTGCAAACTCCCATACTAGGAGAAGTTAAAAAGGTTGATGCTCAAGAAACAGATATTGAGGTTCCAAGCATGCTACATGATGATGAAACATACACTGCAAAAGGTTTATATGTCAGCGTTGAGGTTCCTTTTACTGGAGACGCCGAACTTTTTCAATTAAGAGCCTCTACCTATTCTGGGTCTGGAGTGCCTACTGCAATGGTACATTCCGATAAGTTAATTTTAACTTACCAAACGACTGAAAAGGATCCAGAAAAAATTAAGCAACTATGGCCAAACACTCTGGCAGAAATTAATAAGCATCTCGAATGGACAAAAAAAGACGTCCTAACTTTTAATCAACATCTGACAGAAGAAGTGTCTAAGTTAGTGGTTGAGAGAGCCAGAGAGTCTGGTAATAACCAATCAATAATTGATCAAATAAAACTAGGTTAGCATTATAGGTCTTTCTCAGCAAACGTATGGATCAAGACTTTCAAAATAAAACTGATGATGAGCTAATCGAGATAATCAGGCGTGCAGAAAACACAAATGTCTCAGGGAGTTCATACCAAAAAGCACAGATTGAATTTGATCTGAGGCATAAGATTAAAATGACAAAATCAACAAATGCAGTATCAGAAGTTGTGGCAAAATCTGGTAAGAAGTATTACATAAAGCGTGAAATTGGAAGGGGTGGGTATGGGGTGGTTTATCTTGTCGGGTCTGAAGATGGAACAAACTATGCTCTAAAGTTTTTAGCACCTGCGAGTGACGAGGATGTAAAAGCGCAATTTTTAGCTGAAACTGAAAGTGTGATGGGCATAGAAAATCAAAACATTATTAAGGTTTTTGACTACGGAGAGGGTAAAATTAATTCTTTA
>JAHFUF010000627.1 GCA_023265235.1 Blastocatellia bacterium | reverse complement strand
TCTTTAGTCTTTTATTTATATCTGGAATTAGTAGATCATTGATAACCTCAGCAAATTCTGTGCTTACTGGAATAAACGATTCCCAATGACCTTCTTTAGGTTTGATACTAGAAATAATAGAATCACTAGCTAATAGTCTTAGTATTGTTGCTCCTGCTGAGTATAGGTCGCTTTGTGGGGCGGTTTCTCCTGCAATCTGTTCAGGCGCCGTGTAACCAGCTGAGTAAATCAATGTTTGATTATTTACTCCAATCATTTGACATACAGCACCAAAATCAATTAATAGTAGTTTCCCATTAGCATGGTGCATTAAGTTTTCTGGTTTTATATCTCGATGAATGATTACTGGATTATGAGTATGTAAATATTCTAGAATGTCTGCTAATTCGCTAAGAAACCCGCGCGCTTCTTGTTCATCGAAAGAATAGCCCCTATTTAATACTTCTTCAGCCAAATTATATCCAGGAATAAAATCTTGTACTAGGTATGAATACCCTTCATCGATAAAGTAGGCGTAGAGTTTTGGAATACCTGGATGTTGTAATTTTAATAAAACCTCAGCCTCACGCTTAAACAATCGTTCTGCTGTTTCATTACTTTCTAGGTCATAGCCTTTACTATTAAATATTCTTCTTAATTGTTTTAGTACTTTTATCTCTTTGAAACAGTCTAGGTCTTGGACTAGGTATGTCATACTAAAACCACCTTTTCCAAGAATTTTTTTGATTTGGTAACGATGGCCAACCATCGCGCCTATAGGTAGTGTTTGACATTGAGGACAGCGTAATTCATTACTTGACCAACGACAAATGCAATTTAGATTAGCACAAGTTACCATCACTATCCCCTCTTACTTTTTTATTAGTTATAATCTGTATAGAATGATAAAAATGGGTTGGTAGCCTTAAGAGGCTGCAAACTAAGTGCCAAGATTGGTATTAAAAATAAATAAAATGGTTTCCTTTGAGTCTTTAAGCTTTAAATAAATAAATAAATTTTTAACTAAGTTAAAAAGATAAATAAGTAACGCAGGGTTATGTAAAATATTCCTAGTACTGTGTAGAGAATACATAGCCCCCTACTTTTCTTTATTCCAAATAATGTCTATTAAATAAATGTTAAGAAATGAGATAAATAATGTTTAGTAAATATTTTGTTTTAACAATTTCGTTTATTTTACTAATGGGAGTAACACCAGTAATAAACAGTAGTGGAAAAAATAGCTTTAACGAAAATCAAGTATATAAACTTAATCCTAGTTTTGAAAAAGTCCTACAGACTAACAATATTAGTTATGAACTAAATGATAAGACTAGTATGAGGATATTATCTGAATATGGAGCAATGTTTACTTCACAATCAGGCACAATAGTACCGCCCTACGTGATTTTTCCAGACGAAGCTAGTGTAAGCAAATGGCAAGCGACTGTTAAATCTGAGCAAAAAAAAATGTCAGGTATTTTAGTAGTATTACAAGCACCTGCTATGAAAGCGTTAATAGCAGCACAAACAGAAGCCCATCAACATAAGCTTAGCATTACTCCTAATGGCACAACAGCATCAACTCGTAGCTATGCTGATACTGCTAAACTTTGGCAGAGCCGAGTTGAACCAGGGTTAAACTTTCATCTTGGCCAAAAACACATTACCCCCAAAGAAGCAGAAGCGATTAGAAAACTATCTCCCTCACAACAAATTCCAGAAATCCTTAAGTTAGAAGCTAAAGGCTATTTTTTTAGCAAAAGCTTGGATAAATCCATTTTATACTCGGTTGCTGCTGTAGGTACATCGCAACATATCTCAATGCTTGCCCTAGATGTTGCTGAGCACAGTAACACTAATGTTCGTAGTCTTTTAGCTCGTTATGGCTGGTTTCAAACTGTAGTTTCTGATGAGCCACATTTTACTTATTTAGGGGTTACAGAAGATAAATTACCTTCTTTAGGATTAAAGAAAGTAACTAGTGGTAGCAGAATTTATTGGCTTCCAGATATTGAAGCTATTAATAAATAAAGCTTTAACCCTAAACTCTGAGACATAACGCTTTAGAATGGACAAGAAAGAGTTTTCTAATTAAACTCAGCAAGTCATCTTTCCAAACTATATCTCCCTAAAATATCTTAATAAAGAGGAGCCATTAGAGCTATTATGCTAGAAACCATACAAGATCAAACTATTGCCCCAGAGACTTACGATGTGATATTTCCCCAACTAGAAGCACGACTGAGCGAACTACAACGTGAAGCACGAAGTGCGGGTATTCCAATTGTAGTAGTTTTCGAGGGGTGGGATTCAGCAGGGAAAGGAACGCATATAAACAAACTAATGCAACCAATGGATCCTCGTGGATTTAAGGTTTGGTCTATTAACCTACCTACACAAGAAGAGCTTTATCGCCCTTTTTTATGGCGGTTTTGGACAAAACTTCCTGCTCGTGGTGCAATTGCTATTTTTGATCATTCTTGGTATGGGCGGGTGCTAATAGATCGTGTAGAAAAACTTATTCCCAAAAAAGCTTGGAAAGACGCTTATAACGAAATACTTAATTTTGAACGACAGCTAACAGATGATGGAGCAGTGCTAGTAAAGTTTTGGCTTCATATTGATAAAGATGAACAATATAAGCGGTTTAAGAAAATTGAAAAAAACCCTGCTGAGTCTTGGAAAATTACCAAACAAGATTGGAGACAACATAAACAATATGATAAATATTTAGAAGCAGTTGAAGAAATGTTAGAACGTACTAGTACCGCAGATGCACCTTGGACAATTGTTAAAACCCATGATCGTCGTTATGGGAGAATCAAAATTTTTCAATCACTAATTGCAGCAATAGAACAGGCTTTAATCGCTAAAGAACAAGCAAAACAATTTGAAGATACTAAAAATAATGTTTTAGAAAAACCTTCTTATTTACCAGAAGTAGTAATAGATGATTCAGTTCTAAAAACAATAGATCTTACCAAAGCCCTACCTAGAGAAGAATACCAGATTCAAATAAAGCAGCTACAAGAACATGTTAGAGAATTAGAACATGAAATACATATGTATCGAATACCAGTAATTATTACTTACGAAGGTTGGGATGCAGCCGGCAAAGGTGGCAATATTAAACGACTAACAGAAAACCTTGATCCTAGAGGTTATGAGGTCATTCCAATTGCTGCTCCTACTAGTGAGGAAAAAGTACACCATTATTTGTGGCGGTTTTGGAGGCATATCCCTAAAGCAGGACACCTTACAATTTTTGATCGTACTTGGTATGGTCGTGTGCTTGTAGAACGCGTAGAAGGTTTTTGTAAAACACAGGATTGGCAACGTGCTTATCGTGAAATTAATGAGTTTGAAAGGCATTTAACTGCTCACGGAACTGTACTCGTGAAATTTTGGTTACATATAGATTCTGATGAGCAATTAAAGCGATTCCAAGAACGTCAACAAGATACATCTAAAACCTGGAAAATTACTGATGAAGATTGGCGTAATCGGGAAAGATGGCATGAGTATGACCGTGCTATTTGTGAAATGATTCAACGTACTAGTACTAGCTATGCTCCTTGGACAATTGTTGAGTCTGTAGATAAATATTATGCTAGGGTTAAAGTTTTACAAACAGTAGTAAATGCCATTGAAGCAGCCTTAAAGAAGCGTAGAAAAAAATAAACTTTGCCAAGCCTTATGTT
>JAHFUF010000626.1 GCA_023265235.1 Blastocatellia bacterium | reverse complement strand
CGTAAGCGGTTTAGAAAGCTTTCTGTTTCATTTTCTCGTCCAAAGAAAAGAGCAGAATCTATTGGGGAAAATGAAGTTAAGCCTAAATAAGGGGATTTTTCTAACAACCACTCTGCTTGAGATTTGTCATCATCTGTAAAGAAATGTTCTTTTAGCCATTCCCAAGGTTCTTCGGTTTCTATTTCAAAACCTTCAGGAAATGAAACAAACTTTGCTCCATTACGACCTTTACGTTCTAATAAAAATATTTCTGGAAATGCTTGTGGTGTTGGAGAAGTAATTTCTACTAAAGGCCAAAGCGATAAAACAAAATAACCATTAGCATCTACTAAAATAGCTTTACTAGTGATTAAATTATTACTCTTTAAATTTATTATATTAAGTTCTTTTGCTATACCCATCCATTTAGTTGCTTGTTGGCCTTCTGGTAAAACGACGTAATAATCTGATAACCAAGCTGTAGCCCTTAGCAATATGGTTAGTTTACCCAAGAAACTAGCAAGTAAAGTTGTTATCTTTTCTTCTTTTAATGAAGTAGTAGAAGTTATATCTTGTTGTAAATTTAGAAGGTTAGAAAGGGTTTCGGTCAAAGGACTAAATTGTTCACTGTCTAGAGCAAAAAAGAGTGTTACAAGTTCTGGAATAGGATAAGCATCACGCCTTTTAGCAAAAGGACGAGAGAGTTCTCTAGATAGCTCTATCCATTGTGAATCGTTTAATCCTTCCTTACGCAAAATAGCTATAGATTTATTTATTGTTTCATCGTCTTGTTGCCTATTAATAGTACCAGCATAACTGGCTAAAGATAATATACCTATATAACGAACTAGTACACGAAAGACCAATAACACTCGATCCCTAAATTGATAGGCATTACGAGAAGCTAACAGATTAGCAATACTATCAGCTAAAGGTTTAGGCGCGTTGGTTAAAATATCTTCTTTTAATATTTCATCTAGGACAGGTAGGTTTATTTTTTGCTCATTAAAATCTACTGCTTCACGAAAATCCTTGGCAAAGTCTAAAGCTGTTTGATAACGGTCTTCTGGTCTTTTAGCTAGAGCTTTTTGTAAAACGTGATTAAGTGCAAAGGGAAAACTCGTTTTAAGTGGTGGTATAGACTTAGCAGCATGTGCGCCATAGAGATCAAGCCCTTGTTCTTTAAATGGAAGTTCGCCTGTTATCACCTGATAAGCTAAAATGCCTAAGGAGTAAATATCGCTACGAGCATCAACATTTGCTCCATTTTGCCATTGTTCAGGTGACATATAAGGTGGAGAACCAATAAACCCTTGTGTTTTAAATGTATATTCTTCTATGTTTGTTCGACTGTTAACATCTTTAGGGTCTGTTACCATTTGTCTATTAGCATCAGTCTTTTTTTCTAGTTCATCTATATTTCCATTTTTATTAATATCTTCAACAACACTATCGATAACAGTTTTCTCACCTTTAGGGGTATGGTCAATAATAAGGGTTTTTTCCCCTGTAAAAGCATTTTTAATGATAGTTTCTTCATTTTTAAGAGAATCATCAATGATAGTCTCTTTAGCTCTGTCACCATTAGCATTAGCAACAGTTGCTTTACTAAGAATAGTAACTGTTTGTTGAGCAATATTATAAGGATGATTATTTGGTAGATCATCGGAGAACATCGAAATGATATTGTGGCTATTATTGTGTGAAATAACAGCTTTAGGAGGAGAACTGACCGCACTAGGAGCTTGAATTAATCCTTTAGCAATACCAAAATCTAGGAGTTTAGGAAGTAAGCGACCAGCCCTAGAAATTACCATAACATTAGCTGGTTTTAAGTCACGGTGGATAATTCCTGCTTCATGTGCTGTATGAACTACTTCACAAATTTTATCTAGTAATGGAACAAATTTCTCTAGCGGTAATGTGTTATGAGATTTTAGTATCTGATTTAGTGGAGTACCTTGAACCAATTCCATTGCAATCCAAAGTAATCCATCATTTTCTGCTCCAAATGAATAAATATGTGCGCAGTAGGGATGTTCTAATCTTGATGCTAAATGGGCTTCGCGCTTAAACCTTTCTATAATAACTTGGTTTGTTCTATGCCTAGTATGCAGTATTTTTATTACTGCCTCACGCGCTAAGGTTATTTGGGAGGCTTTATAGACTGCGCCAAAACCGCCTTCTCCCAACTTTTCTTTGACTAAAAAATCTCCTAATGTCCTCCCAATAATTGAGTCTACCTTATTGATAATCATATCTATCCCTAATTAGATTTTTTTTGGAAAAGTGTTTTCTAAAGAAGACGTAAACTTGTAACCCCAATATACACTATTCTTAAATTATTTTAACCTTCAAATAGCTTATTTTTTTCCTTTTTACCCCTAAATTTATCTACTGTATTTATAAAGCTAGAAGTAAGCTCTTTAGCCCTAAACTCATTGAAGCTAATCTACCCATCATGCTAAAGTTACACGCGTTTTTACCCCTAAATTAATTTATAAATTACAAAAAGCAAATAACAAAACAAATAACTATGAGAAAGTACAACCACAAAGAGATAGAACCAAAATGGCAAGAGCGATGGGAAAAAGATGATCTCTATCGTCTTGATACTGATCCTAATAAACCTAAATGGTATTTTTTAACCATGTTTCCCTATCCAAGTGGCCGTCTTCATATTGGCCATTGGTTTATGTATTCTGCTCCAGATGCTAAAACTCGTTACTTACGAATGAAAGGCATTAATGTCTTCTTCCCAATGGGTTTTGATTCTTTTGGTCTACCAGCAGAAAATGCTGCTATAAAACGTGGCGTAGACCCTAAAGCCTGGACTTATGACAATATGGACTATATGCGGAAAGAATTCCGCACAATGGGTGCAAGTTACCATCGCACAAATCACGAAGTAGTTACAAGCGATCCTGAATATTATAGTTGGACTCAGTGGTTGTTTATTCAGTTTTTCAAAAATAACCTAGCTTATCGTAAAAAAGCTCCTGTTGATTGGTGTCCGACCTGTAATACTTCGCTTGCTCGTGAACAAGTAAAAGGTGATGAGCGTCGTTGTGATCGTTGCCAAACTCAAGTAATTAAAAAAGACCTAGACCAATGGCTTTTTAAGATTACTAATTATGCTGAAGAATTGTTAGATTTTTCCCAAATTGAATGGCCAGAACGAGTTCGCGCTCTTCAAACCGAGTGGATTGGCCGTAGTGAAGGCGCGGAAATTGAGTTTAAGCTAGAAAATTCTAAAAGCTCAATTACTGTTTTTACCACTCGTCCAGACACAGTTTTTGGTGCCACCACACTGATACTTGCACCAGAACATACCCTAGTAAGCCAACTAACTACTAAAGAAAACAAAGCAGCAATAGACGACTATATATTTCAAACCAAGCGAGCATCAGAAATTGAGCGGCTTGCAACGACAAGAGAAAAAACAGGTCTTTGGACAGGCTCTTATGCCATACATCCTTTTACTAAAGAGCGTGTACCGATTTGGATTGCTGACTATGTACTAATGAACTATGGTACAGGGGCAATTATGTCTGTCCCTGCACATGACGAGCGAGATTTTGCTTTTGCTAAAAAGTATAACTTACCAATTCCAATAGTGATTAAACCTGCTAATTGGGATGGTCAAGCCTTACCAAATGCTTACACAGAATCAGGAGAAATGGTTAGTTCTGGTGAGTTTAACGGCT
>JAHFUF010000625.1 GCA_023265235.1 Blastocatellia bacterium | reverse complement strand
GTTGGAACTACCATCATTATAAACAAAACCAATAAATACTTTTTACTTAAAGTAAAAGAGTAGATTTTCATATAGTTTTTTGTTTCCTTTTCAAAAAATGTTTGTTTTGGATCAAAGCATCCTTAATAGTTTTATTTTTTGACTATTTTTTAGGAAGTACTGTTATTGATTTAGACGTGAGTTTTAATTTTAAAATAGATCGAGCGTTTTGTGAAATCTACTTTGGGATATTAAAAGGCTGTATTTTATACTAGACAATATACTGTAGCAACCTCTAAATGATGAAACCGGCAGTGTTTTAGTTTTGTTTGTGTTGTTAATTTTGCTATTTTAGATTTGAGCAAACCATAAGAACCAGGTTGGAACACTAGTAAAATGCCACTACTCTGAATTTCTATCTCTAAATCTTGACTTTTTTAAGATTAAACTAAATAATTGCTGTCATTCTCCAAAATAAATCAATTGTTCAATTATTCATTTATGTCAAAAAAAGTTTATTTAATAAGCTTATTAGCTATCCTATTGTTTTTTCTAATACCAACAATAAGCTTAGCTCAAAATACAAATGGTTCCAGACCTCATACACTAACTGGAAAAATAGAAACACACCCTAGCTTCTTTTCTACACACCTTGCTAATAACCGTGACATAATTGTTTACCTTCCACCTAACTATGACAAAGATACTAACCTCCGCTATCCTGTTTTATATTTGCACGATGGACAAAATATTTTTGATGGAGCTACATCCTTTATTCCTGGCCAAGAATGGCAATGTGATGAAACAACACAAAGACTGGTTTTAGCCAATCGTATTCAACCAATTATTATTGTTGGGGTTTATAATACTGGCCAAGAACGTATTAATGAATATACACCAACGGTTGATGCTCGTTATAGTAAAGGGGGAAAAGCTACTCTTTATGGTAAGTTTCTAGTAGAAGAACTTAAACCATTTATTGATAAAGAGTACCGAACACTTACAGACCAAAGCAATACAGCACTAGGAGGCTCATCATTAGGAGGGTTAGTCTCTTTATTTATAGGGTTTGAATACCCAGAAATATTTGGAAAACTAGCAATAATATCTCCTTCTGTATGGTGGGATAATCGAACAATATTAAAAGATGTAGAAAAAATATCTAAAAAACCAAATATAAAAATTTGGCTTGATATTGGCACAAAAGAAAGTAAAGAAAGTGTGCCTGATACAAAACTATTAAAAGATGCTCTAATAAATAAAGGCTGGCAGATAGATAAGGATTTGAAGTATTTAGTAGTTAAAGGGGCTAAACATAATGAGCAATCTTGGGCATCAAGGTTTGATCTTGTTCTAAAATTTCTTTTTCCAGCAAAATAACTATGATTTTGCTCTAATGAATATAATTAAAAAATATATAGCATTTTAAGTTTCTAATACCTCATTTTTTGTTGTTTGGTTAAAGTAATTTTTCTAGCTCAAACCTAATCTTCGACTGTAAAAAATTGCTTTTGTCTCTATTCAAACAACCACTAATAATTAGTTATTCTCGCATAGTCTTAAATTTAATAAATAGTTAGAAATTGTAAACAAACTTAGTATAAGTTTTTGATATAACATCCTTAAGTAATCCCTATTGTGTGTTTACTTAAGATTAAGTAAGGAGAAATGTTAATGATGAAGGAAAAATCATCTTCTTTCAAAAGTCGTTTAATAGGCAGTCTTGCGACCTTGCTGCTTACAGCAGGTCTGTCTTTTGGGCAAAGCGATACTGCTCGTGTTGAAGGGACTGTTACTGATCCTACTGGAGCAGCAGTAGCTGGAGTAACTGTAGTATTAGTTAATAATGAAACTAATAGTCGCATTGAAATTACTACTAATGAGCAAGGTAATTATGTTGCTCCAACACTCAAAGTAGGAACTTATCGAGTTGAATTTTCGGCTCAAGGTTTTCGCAAAAATATTCAAAGTAATATCACTCTTACAGTTAGTCAAATTGCTCAAATTAACGCACAACTTGATACAGGTGAAGTTACTGACGTAGTTGAGATTACTAGTAGCGCACCATTAGTAGAAACTAGTTCTTCTTCACTTGGGCAAGTAATTGAAGGAAAACAAATTGTTGATTTACCAATTAATGGCCGTAACTTTACACAATTGGCTACTTTAGTTCCTGGTGTATCGCGTGGCACACCAGGAAGTAATGCTGATGGTTCAGGTGGTAATACTGAAACATTTCGCCAAGGTGATACAGGTTCAGCAGCCATTTCAGCTAATGGCTTACGCGAACAAAACAATAATTTTCTATTAGATGGTATTGATAACAATGAATCCATTGTAAACACAATAGTTTTCTTTCCTCCTATTGAAGCCCTACAAGAATTTCGTGTGATTACCAGCGTTGCACCAGCAGAATTTGGTCGTGGTGGTGGTGCAGTAATAAATGCTATTACTAAGTCTGGTAGTAATGAAATTCATGGTACTGTATTTGAGCTACTACGCAATTCTGAACTAGATGCACGCGCAACTTTTGCTCCTACTAAGCCAATATTTCAACGTAATCAATTTGGTTTTGCTTTTGGTGCTCCAATTAAAAAAGATCGCACCTTTTTCTTTGGCAACTATCAAGGATTACGTCAAAACCTACCTAAAGAAGAAGGTAATCGCGTGACAGTTCCAACAGCTAGAATGCGCCAAGGTGATTTTGGTGAACTACTAGATGCAAACTTCACAGGGTTAGGTCAACCAATCACAATTTATGATCCTATTACTGGTAATCCTTTTCCACGCAATGTTATTACACGCCCGCTTGATCCTGTTGCAGTAAAATACTTAAATTCATTTCCTCTACCAGAAATTGGTGGACGTGCTACACAAAATTATGTTGTAAAACGTATTGCAAAACAAACTTTTAATGATGGTGATTTTCGTATTGACCATCGTTTTAATGACAGAAATACTATTTTTGGCCGTTTTAGTATTGCTGATGATAGTCAAACTGATCCTGGTCGTATTCCAGGCTTCCAAGCTGGGTTTGGCTCTGGTCTTAATGCCATTGAAGCACGCGGTGTTGCTAGTGGTTATACACACACTTTTAGCCCAACAGCTATTAATGAACTTCGTTTTGGTTTTACTTTGCTACGTATAGGATTTTTCCCTGTAAACTTTGGGCAAAATCAAAATCAAACTATTGGTATTGGTGGCCCAGGAGGGTTTAATGATAATACAGGTATTTCCCTTATAGGTGGTGGGAATGGTAACTTTATAGAATATTTAGGAGATGGTGGGCAATTTACACTACGTGAGCGTAGTTATCAAATAGCAGACGCACTAACCTATATTAAAGGTAATAATACTTTAAAATTTGGTTTTGTTACTATTCGTCGTAATGTAAAAGCATTCCAAGGTGATTTTGCCAAAGGTTTCTATTTCTTCTCAGATTTTACTGCTACACCAGGTAATAAACCTCCTTTAGGTCAAACAGGTTATGAAGTAGCTGACATGTTGGCTGGTAGAACCAACTTTACTTCTATTACTGCTAGCCTGACAGGAGCACTGCAACCAAGTACAGCCATTTCTTATGAAAATGGTTTTTATGCTCAAGATGATTGGCGTGTAACACGTAAGCTTACACTCAACCTTGGTTTACGTTATGAATATTTTACTGCACCATTTGAAGAAAATAATCGCTTATCAAATTTTGACCCT
>JAHFUF010000001.1 GCA_023265235.1 Blastocatellia bacterium | reverse complement strand
CCGCTTGTGGAATCTGCTCTGGACAATTGGGATCAAGAAAAAACTGGTAGCGTTTGATATTTTCTTGCAACTTAAAATGGGCAAAATTTTGTAGTTCTGCAGCACAGTCAATTTTAAAAGGGAGACTAGGCAGGGGGGAGGTATCGATAGCAGAAAGCGAGTTATCCTGAAACTTATGTTGCGAAGCACAGGAACTCAACAGACAAAACAGCAAGGAGATTTGGAGCCAGTGGTGCAGTTTCCAGCTTTTCTTGGCAAAAATCTTCTTGGGTGTGCATAAAGTCTTTTGCATTTTAAGCCGCCTTACTCGCAAGGAGAGATTCTAGTAGTACAACCTGAGCTATAGTGCGCAAGGAGGCCAGGCCAGAGCTTACGTTCTCACTCAGTATAGGTATGGTCGTTTTAGGTTTTTTAAGTCCTTCTTGAAAGTGTAAGACTCCTTTCCAGCGGGTATTTTTCATATGGTTGAGATCGCGACGGATATCCTCAAGGTATTTTTTGAATTCTGGTCTAATGGTAGAGGAATTTTCGATTTTAGTTAAGAGTTGGACAAAATGCTCGGACTCTTTAAATGCTAGCAAGTTACTTAGTATTTCTTTGGCTAAGCGGCTGTGGTGAACTTCGGAGATCACATTAAAGAGTGCCCCTAAATGTTGAATATAGGTTTTGTTAACAATATCCTTATAGGAACCACTTTGGATATTCTCGGTGAGTTTTTGCAAAAAACTATTAAAGTGGTCAGGTTGTTTGAGAATATAAGCTTTAAAGGTATCGTGGAGAATTTTTTGGCAGTTATGATCTGCCGCTAAAATATAAGGAATATTGTTGAGTAAATAATGCAAAGCCACAGATTCGGTTTTTTTATTGAAGAGGGCTTCAAAGAGTGAATCGAGAACTGAGTGGCCAAAACGGTTCATAATTCTAGGATAAAGACCTTTTTCTGAGCTTAAAGCAGCAGTGTGGCCAAAATAATGGAAGAGGGCTAAGCGAATTGAGAAATGGTTACTATTGCTGACCGATTGTAGATAGGTATTTAAGTATAGTAACGTATTTTCACATTGAGGAAAATGGCAGATGCCACTGGCGAGTAAATCGTAGACATTGATACCAATTTCACAGATAAGCATAACAGACATGCAATAAATTTTTTCTTCGTGCTCTTGGTCTGTGGGATCTGCTGTTAGGGCTATTTCGATAAATAGTTTGAGCAATTTATCATCTTTTTGTTGTGTGACTAAGGTATCCAAAAAAGACTTAACATCGCTTTCTTGGCAAGAATAGGTAAACCATAATAAGAGCGATTCAACAATAATCTCGGCGTGAAGACGATCTTCACTATTATTGCCAAGAGCATCAATAAAATTTTTTACGAGAGTTGCTTGATCTGATAATGGTAGTACCTTTTTAAGGTGCTTTAACTCTTGCCATTGCAGTAAAGTAGCACTGTCGATTAAGGCTTTACACTCAGTAAGGCTCTTCACATCTTTAAAACTAGGGTGTGCTTTGGTCATACGTGAGCCTTATACTTTGTCTAAATGTTGTTTGATAATATCGCTTATATGGCTATCAAGGTTGACAAATTGAATGCCATAGCCACGTCCACTTTCACTGTCTTTGTAATGCATCACAATGCCTTTAGCCTGAAATTTTTCCTCAAGGCCTGTAATTTTACAGGTCATGAGGAGGCGTTGCCCCTCCTTAAAATGCTGTTCTTCTGTTTTTATGTATACGCCGCCTATAGAGATATTGGCAGCTTGACCAACCGAGAGATCTTTTTGGTTGTGGACAATAACTTGTCCCGCAATGCAGGCGCGTGGTAGTTGGCGGCGCTCGGTAGGAGCTGATGTCTTTGTGACTGCAGGGGCTTCTTTCACTGTAGGGGGAGGGGTCGTCGTCATCTTTGGAGGAGGAGGAATTTTGGGAAGTTTAGGTGGTGGTGGTATCAGAGCTGCTTGGAAGTTAGGACAATCTTTGACGGTTTTCCAATCTTGCCAACCAATGCAGAAAAGATGCTCATCAGCTTTAAGCTGTTTATTCTGTATTTTGCTGAATATTTCAGCATGGGTGAAAGGGCCTTCTTGCTCTTTGCCATTGAAAAGATACCATTCTTTATCCGTGGCATTATCTGTATGATTCGTAGACATAAGGAGCTCCTTGTTGGCTCTTTTCAAGCACCAAAAGCACCCTTCATATCGGAAGACTTCGGGAAGATCTTTAAAATAAATACAAAAAATAACATAAAGTACTTTAATAACAGCATGTTCTCAATTGAGAATCGAAAAATAAACTTTACTTTTTAAAAGAACCAAGTTAAAGTCCGCCGTCCATTAAAAAATTAGGAGACCACCGAAATGAGCCCTCAACTAGCCACCAGGTCCTTAAGGACCTTCATTCTGACTTTTTTAGTCCATACTACTTGCTACGGGGTTGAATACCATCCCGAGTTTTTAAATCATTGCGCCTTGCACCAGCCTGACTACCTGAACCAACTAGAGAAGCCTGATTTTCGCTCTACCGAAGAATTGGTTAACTACACAGAGTTGACTCTATTCAATGCACAAGCATTGGATCTCGATGCCCTTTCTTCCCTTAAAAATCTTCGAAGACTTTCTTTATTTCAACTTGCGACAACAGACTTAACTTTTCTGAAAGATATGCCGAATTTGACCGAACTGATCATCGTCAGGGGAGCTGTTAAAGATCTCAATGGACTGCAGAGACTCACGAGTCTTACCAAACTGACACTCGACGAGCTACAAATAACGGATCTCACCCCCCTGAGTGAGTTGTTGCATTTGGCCGTTCTTAATATTCGCAATTTAAGCCTTGCGGTCTCCCGTAACTATCCTAGCGAGGTTTCCTTAAAACCTCTTGAACAACTTACGAATTTAGAAGTCCTTCATCTTGAAGGGGTTGCCGTTGCCGATCTTTCCCCGTTATCCCACTTAAGCCATTTAAAAACCTTAGAGATCAGCAACTCAAAAGTCAAAGATCTCAAGCCCCTTGAAAGTTTGATTCAGCTTAAAAACCTGGCTCTTTCGAGGAATGAATGGCAAATCGCCAGTCTTCGCCCCCTAGAAAAACTTAAGCAATTGGAAAGCCTAAAACTTGAACTTGGAGAAGTTGACGATATAAGCCCGCTTGAAAAGCTGACAAACTTACGTGAGCTTACGTTCAACCACATCACTGTACGAAGCTTTTATCGGCACTACCTTACTTTAAACCCAGACCTGTGGGGTTCCACTCAGTTCTACTTTTCGTTAGCGCCACTAAGGGGTCTTAAAAATTTGGTGTCCCTCGACCTAAGCAACGTTTTCCTCGTTGGCGTCTATCAGATTGATCTGGCTCCCTTAAAAGATCTTACGAATCTAGAAGCTCTTACCATCTATGGAGTGGAAGGATCTAGAGGACCAATAGCTGTAGATGTCGCCCCGATTAAACATCTGACAGGCATTTCAAAAGTGTGGATTTGGGACGGACGAAAGTCTTGTGACTTTCTAAGTACATGCCAGTAAAGCCATAAGGTACTCACTGTACTCGTACTAGGCCAAGGGACAGGGCTAGCGCATCTAAATCAAAAAAACCAGCAAGGAAGAGGGCTTGGGAGAAAAGACGTAAGGATAGCACTTTCTATCACATGGTTTCTCCCAAAAATTCGTGTAGTTTTGAGATCTTACAATTAAGCTGCGCT
>JAHFUF010000069.1 GCA_023265235.1 Blastocatellia bacterium | reverse complement strand
AAGAAGTTAGAGCCTACGGACACCATTACATCTACTACTCCATCTTCATCCAACTTTTGCCTAATTGTAGCTTCAGAACTGCGAGCATCAGAAGCTGAATTAGCCATTACAAAACCTGCTCGGCCTGTTTCATTTAATGAACTATAAAATATCTCTATCCAAAGGTAGTTAGCATTATCTACACTAGGCATTCCATAAGGAAAACGATTTATGTCATCTTTAAGCTTACTTTTATCTACAGAATTTACATTGAACGGTGGGTTAGCCATTACAAACTCAAACTGGTTTACTGCTTTATGTAGGTCTTCATAGTAAGTATTAGATTCTCTGATGTCTCCTGATAGTCCATGAACAGCTAAATTCATCTTACATAGCCTTACAGTTTCGCCAACTTTTTCTTGGCCATAAATAGAAAGCTCTGCGCTAGGATTTTTCTTGTGGTTTTCAACAAAACGCGCGCTTTGGACAAACATACCGCCTGAACCACAAGCAGGATCAAGAATCCTGCCATGAAAAGGTTCTATAATCTCTACAATTAGCTTTACTACGGAAGTAGGAGTAAAAAACTCTCCGCCCTTTTGCCCTTCAGACATAGCAAAGTTACCAAGAAAGTACTCATAGATTTTACCAAAAGCATCCCCTTCTATATCTGTTGAAATAGAGTTCATCAGCTTTAGCAAAGCAGTGGTTGTCTGTTTTTCCAAAATAGCGTAGTTTTTAGGTAAAACACCTTTAAGGTCTTCATTCTCAGCCTCAATAGCCTTCATTGCATTATTAATGGCTAAAGCAAGATCTTGGTCGTCTGATAGCTCAATAAGCTTAGAAAAGCGGGCTTCTGGTGGTAAATAAAGAACACCACGAGCTTGATAATCTGTTTTGCCTATTTGCCTTCTACCTGTACTTTTACCAGCTAGTTCTTTTTCTACTTTGGAAAACCTGTAATCTGCATACTTAAGAAAAATTAACCCTAATACTGGAACAGAATATTCAGAAGATTTCAGCTTAGAATTAGCGCGTAGCTCATCTGCTGTACTCCACAATTTTCTTTCCAGTTCTGCAAGTCCATTTTTGCTTTTTTGCTCTGGCAAACTATCAAATAAAGGATATTCTTGTCCCATAACTATTACCGTAATAATGTAGAAATTAGCCAAACTATGATTAAACCAAAAGTGGCTTATAAAATACCTTACTTGTAAGCTTTTTTGCTAATTAGCTTGCCTGAGTAAAAATTGATAAAGTAAAAATAAACTACTGTTTTAAATGCTCTAGATCTTCCCCTGTATATACCCATAATCCTTCTCTCTTTATCAGCTAAAACCTCAATAGTTTTATCAAAGCTGAGTAAAAAAACGTAGGTCAGGAAATTCTGCCCGTAAAACCTGCGAAGCATAACTAAATTTAATTGAAGCTACTTTGGAAATAATATAGTTAGTCATTGACTGATGTGGATCAGTAAAAGCTAACTCAAATGATTCATTATGTCCTGTAAGGAAAAACCGTCCTGAGCGACAAGCAATTCTACCTCCACCTATAGGAAATAATTCTATAGATGGTTCTTGAAACTCTGCTCCCATTTGTTCTCGCAAGTAAGCTCGTAATTTTCCTAGCGCGCTTTCCATTTGATAAAGGCGTTCAGCATTATTGGTGCAAATATCCATAATTAAATGATCACAAGCAAATAGCATTAAAAATGGCAAGTCTCGGTTAGCTGGCCCAGAGGCTTTAATAAAATTGTTAATTACTTCATGGTCTGAAGGTAAAATTCTAGGTAAATGGTTAGTTAAACCTGCAAGCGAGTCTGCAAAATCCTGCATTTGTTGGAAATATTCATCACAACGGGTTTTTAGCGTTTCCCATTGGGCTTGATCTATTTTTTCTTTACTAGAATCTATTGATTGTAAATAGGTAAAGAAATTTTTTGTTGTAGTAGGAAACGTAAGCAATAACAACCGCTGATCGTGTTTAGCTAGCATTAACATAATTGTTGCAGAAATACGATCAGCCGTATAAACAAAGCCTAAGGTTTCTTTACGGGCTAACATAGAAAGAATTTTTAGAAAACAATTGGTGTCTTGTTCTGTTTGACCTAAGAGTTCATAGAAGACACGAGAAAAAAGCTCAGCATCTTTTTCTGTGATTGCTCCTATTAAATCAGAGTTACTAATAACAGGAGGGGTCGTTAATGGTTCTGCTTCAGGGGCTTCTTTGACTGTAACACTAGGAGGATAAAGCAGATCTAGCTGGCGTAAAATTGCTACTACTCCTTTAATATGACTTTCACTAGCCTTCATTGATTTTAGATCTGTTCTTAGCAATTTCAAGTAATTGCGAAAACTACTAGTAAAGGCAATACAGCTATCAAATCTGACTTCTGGGTCATAGTAGTAATCAATTGTTTCTACTAGAGGAACTGGCATAGCACTATCTTCTAAGTATGCTTGAACTGCTGATAAAATAGCTTGACTAGCTTTATCTACAGTAAATTGTAATCGTTCTGCAATACCTGAGCCGCTAGCTTCAATTAGTAGTACTAACCTGCCTATTTCACAAAATAAGCGTAGTAGCTTGGTAAAGGCTTGCATTGTAGGAGCATTGGCATACTCGTCCCAAAGTTGCGGATTTTGAAGTTTAGACCAAAAATCCCATAAAGAAGGAGCGCAACTACGAAGTAGTGACCAAATCCAATTGCTTGCTTCCACCCATTTAGGGTTAAAACGCTTTTGTAATGAGCTTTGTGCTGTTGCTCCCATTTGGGGTAAACCTTCTACAATACGCTTAAGTTTACCTAGGGAATGAACATCTTTTAGCCTGTCTAAAAAATCCTCTGCTATTGTCCAAGAAATGTTAAGCATTTCTAGTAGTCTTACTTGGTCAGCAAGCATTAATGCACTAAAAGGGTCTGTTGGCTGATCACCTTCATTTACGGCCATTTTAACCATAGTAGGCTTTAAGACTACACTTAAAAATGTAGGATGTTCTGGCCCTGGTTGTCCAATAGCCTCCATTCCTGTTGTTACGCGTTTAGCATAATCATCACCTAACATTGAAATTGCACGCCAGCGTCCTGCTACCTTCCAAAAGTCTGATAGTAAACGAAACCTTTCAGAATCTTTTAATGCTGGTAGGTTGCTATCTAAACCAAAAGCGCGTGGGTCTAATTCTGCCATTCCAACCAAAGTATTCAAGGTGTTACCTAAGGGGCTACTAGTAATACGTGAACAAGTATCAACATCAGCAGTTAACTGTTCTAGTAGCATTCCAATAGTATTAAAAGCCGTAGTTAATTTTAATTTTTGGTTATGATTATCTTCATATTCGGCTAATCCGCAGGCACGATAAGGGCAAAAAGTGACTGATTCAGGTGGGGTTGCTTTATGAGGGGCTGCTATTTTTAGAAAACGGTTAAGCTCATCAGCCGTGCGACATTTTAGTAAAGTACTATTATCAGATAGCAATAAAGCTGTTTCTGCTCCAAGTCGCTTCAAGTATTTGTTAGTGGTAGTGTCTTCTTGAGTAGTTTTCCATTGATTTTCTGTTTGGTCAAAATACCAAAGTTTGTTAGGGTCTTGTACGTCTACTGCTAAGTTTGTATAAAAATGTGGTAACTCAAAATTGCAAATATAGAAAAACTCTACAATTGCTCGCATTAGTAGCAATAATGGTTTCCAATGTCCTGTGGGAATACTAATGCAATTACGTAAAAATTCTGTAGAGAGTTCGGCTAATAAATTTATTACATCTAATAAGTGACGCAAGTAAGCAGCAGTGCGAGCATCAATAGCTATAGGTGTTTGGGCTTGGCCAATAGACAATAAATAGCCACTAAAATCTTTACTATGTGAGTAGGATTTAAGGTTAGGTAAACGTTTTTTTCTTGCATCACGAAAATGGCCAGCAAAAGCACGTAACTTTGCTTGACCGCGAAAACCTTGACCAATAAGACGCACTAATTGCTCGTTGGCTTTAGAAGCACGTGCATTACTTTCATCAAAGACCTTTAATGTATGCTCAAGTGCTACTAAAGGCGCACGCCATTGTTGTAGGTAAATCATTTCCCGCTTATCACTAGCCATATGAGCTTTAATATCATCAAAAGTTTGTTGTGGGTAACGCAGTTGAGGGTTAGGTTCAGAAAGGTTGATTTTTTCTAATGCTTCTAAGCGGTTGCGGCCAACAGAGGAGTC
Organism: Blastocatellia bacterium; assembly: GCA_023265235.1. Taxonomy (GTDB): domain Bacteria; phylum Acidobacteriota; class Blastocatellia; order Chloracidobacteriales; family JADJPF01; genus JADJPF01. The sequence goes on along the minus strand of JAHFUF010000069.1, from coordinate 8,139 downwards.
TCTTTCTTTTTTTACTAAAGTTTCACGAATTGTTTGTAGTGCTTCACCAAGCTCATTTTTACGTACTTCTAAGAGCATTACACCTATTTCACTATCACGGTTTTGTAGTTGAGTATAAAGGGATGCTTCTGTTGGTAGATCAATTTGTGGGGCTTCTAAGGCAGCTAAATTTAATAAGCTAGCGTCTTGCATTGGTTCAGCAAAAACGCGATTTGCCCATTCAAGCTGTTGAGATGGTAGATTTGCTGTACGTCCTGTGTCTAAATCAAAAAGAAAGAATGCATCATTGTCATTTGTTGCTGTCATAAAGTTTAACTTTTTAGAAGGTTCCTAAGGTTTTAGTTGGGCAAATTATAGCCTAGTTCCTTAACTTGATCATAACAAAGTAAGAAAGTAGGGGCGAACCTATGTGTTCGCCCTCTTTGTCTGATATTTAAGAAGGGCGAACACATTGCATAAAGAAGGGCGAACACATAGGTTCGCCCCTACTTCTGCACTTGTGATTATTAGTAGTTAACCGTTTCTGCTAAAATTGCCGTCTTACCATAAGCCAATTACTTTATAGATAATGGGCAACCCTAACAGAAACTTATAAACATTTTGTGAGGTCTTTTAATGAAACGATATCCTGCTTATGATCCACCAGAATATGTTAGCTGGAAAACAGATGAAAGTGTGATGAAAGCCTATCGCGATACTTTTATAGCTGATCCTAATCGTAAAAAAATTGTTGAGACGCTAGATGTTAAAACGCTCTTAGCAATGTATGAAGGTATGCTACGTAATCGTTTACATGATATTGCCTTAAAACGTTGGGTAAAATTAGGTGTAATTTCTAAAGCATGGCTTGGAACAGGCGAAGAAGCAGCTACAATTGGTAGTGTATATGCTTTAGATAGGCGTATGTGGAAAGATGGCTATCGTACAGACTTTGTTGCTCCAATGATTCGTAATGCTGGTGCTTGTCATGAAATGGGAATGAGCTTACAGTCAATGTTTCGTGGATATCTGGCGACAGAAGATTCTCCTACTCAAGGCAGAGATTTACATATTGGAAGTTTAGCTGATGGGGTAATGGCTCCTATTAGTCAAGTTGGTGATATTGTAGCTGTTTGTGGTGGAGTAGCCCTTAATTTTAAGTTACGTAAAGAACCTAGAGTTGTAATTACCTGGATAGGTGATGGCTCAACAAAAACAGGAGTCTTTCATGAAGCAATCAATTTTGCTGGCGTACAAAACTTACCTTTTGTGGGAATAATTCAAAATAACCAAGTAGCCCTAGGAACACGACTTGAGCAAAATCACCGTGGGGATTTTCGTGATTGGCCTGAATGTTATGGTATTGCTGGGTGGGCTTTTGATGGTAATAATGTCTTAGATGCTTATGCTGCCACCAAATTAGCTGTTGACAGGGCACGCAGTGGACAAGGCCCAGTTTTATTAATAGCAGAAACTTTCCGAATGGGAGGACATGCTACTCACGATGAGCTAGAAGCAAGAAACACTTTTTCTAAAGAATTATTTGAATATTGGGGAAAACGTGATCCTATTGGTTGCTATGAAACTTATCTAATTGAATGTGGAAAGAATTTAGCTCAAGATAATGTTGCTCGTAATAAGAAAAAACTAAAAGAAAATAATCAAAAAGTGTTAGATACTATTGAGGAAAAGGTTATAGTGGAGGTTGACCAAGCCGCCGATGAAGCCTTAATCAGCAAAAAAACACGCCAACCACATCCAGAAAGTACTATAATTGGGGTTTATGCTTAAGATCTAGGAAAGCTTATGAAAGTGCGATTTACACATCTTACTGGTAGTATGCGAGGCTCAATGGAAGAGTTTTCCCTACCAGTAATTAAAGTAGGTCGAGCGATTTCTAGCGACTTACTCCTACAGGATGAACAAGGGCTACATCGCCTAGCTTCACGTATGCATGCAGAGTTTCACCTTGAAGATGGCAATTTTACTATCTACGATCTAAGTAGTCGTAATGGTACTTTTGTAAATGGCGAACCTGTTAGGGAAAGAGTGCTTTTGGAGGGAGATCAGGTTAGTTTTGGGTTAAATGGTATTTCTTTTCAAGTTAATTTTATTGAATCTCTAGATGAAGAAATTGATTTTCTTCGCACTACACCAATGTTTAAGGATATGTCCTTAGAATTACTACAAAGAGTCTTTCGACGTGGACAAATAGAAAGCTATCCTACCGGAAGTGTATTATTTCGAGTAGGTGAAATATCTAATAAGCTTTATGTAATCCAAAATGGTATTGTTGAACTACGCTCACCTAAGGAAGAAGACAGTAGCCAAATAACAATTAATTATATTGGCCCAGGACAAGCACTAGGAGAAACCACAGCTTTAATTGGTGAGCCACATTTTTCTGAAGCACGTGTTCCAGAAGGGGCAGAAATCTTTCAAATCTCAGCAGAAAAATTAAAAGAAATGATACGTAGCAACCCAGATTTTGCTGAGCATATGGTTATGACTTTTGCTAAATATCTAAACCGAAGTTATAAAAAACTGTCTTTGCAAACTAAAAATAAGTTACAAGGTAGTTTGTTTTACTTTGACTTGGCAACAGTAATCCAAACTTTGATAAACACAAAAGAATCAGGACTCTTAATAATTTTTTCTGTTGGTCGTGGGTTGATTCGTTCAATGGCTTGGAGTACTTCGATTGGTGCTTATCCAATTGGACAGGTTTATTTAGAAGAAGGCCAAGTGCGTTATGCATGGTCAGGGCAGCTTTCTGGCGAAGAGGCTTTTTTTCAGCTTTTTCAAGCAGAATTAAACGGCTCATTTTCTTTTGAACAAGGTATAAAAATGGAGTCTCGCCCTGAAAATGAAGTTATTTGGCGGCCTGCAATGAACTTAGTGATAGAAGCCGTACAACTTCAAGATGAGTTAAATAAATTGCGTAATATCTTGCCAGAGCAAACCACAGCGTTTCAGTTAAACCGCTCTACTCTTACTACTAGTAATCCTAGTTTGTCTCTAGCTGTAGATGCAATGTATCGCTTATTACTAGAGCGACCTGTGACAATAATCGAACTAGTAGATGCATTGCCTTGTTGTTATTACACCACTTACTTTTTGATAAAAGAATTCCTTGATACAAAACAAATTAAAGAAGTAACATATACTTAACCATAATGTCCTGTCATTTAGGTTACAAATGCTTACTTAAGCTCTAGGAGACGTTTCTATGTCCGCTAAGTTGTTGGATGGTCTGAGTGTTGCGAAAGAAATCAAATCAGAGGTAGCAGCAGAAGTAAAAGCTTTATTTGAGACTCACCAAATAAAACCAGGATTAGCAGCAGTAATTGTTGGTAGTGACCCTGCTTCTCAAGTTTATGTTGGTAGCAAAGTAAAAACCTGTGAAACCTTGGGGCTTTATTCAGAACAACATACTCTAGCAGAAACCACTACTACTGAAGAACTACTGGCTTTAATTACTAAGCTTAATGCTAAAGACACAATAGACGGAATTTTGGTACAAATGCCTTTGCCTAAACAGATTGATGCTAACAGGGTTTTTGCTGCGATAAGTCCTAGTAAAGATGTTGATGGATTCCACACAGAAAATGTTGGGCGACTAGCCTTAAAACAAACAGGTTTTGTTCCTTGTACACCTGCTGGTATTATGGAACTACTTAAGCGTTATGACTTGAGCGTAGCAGGTAAACGGGCTGTTGTTTTAGGCCGTAGCAGAATTGTTGGCTTGCCAATGGCACTACTTCTAACACATGCTGATGCTACGGTTACAATTTGCCATTCAAAAACCCCTAAGTTACGAGAAATTACCAAAGAAGCAGATATTATTATTGCTGCTATTGGGCGTACTGCTTTTGTTACTACAGAAGACATTAAACTTGGCGCGATTGTAATTGATGTTGGAATTAACAAGCTTAGCGAAGAAACAGAAGTCTTACGCTATTTTCCTGATTACACCAACCGCTTAGCAGAACTAGAAAAGAAAGGCTACACCTTGATAGGTGATGTTGAGCCAGTTTGTGACACTGTAGCAGGTTATCTTACGCCTGTTCCTGGCGGAGTTGGGCCACTTACCATTGCTATGTTAATGAAAAATACTGTTAAAGCTGCTAGGTTACGTAGGGCTATTTAGTTTATTTAGGAAAAAAACACTTATGTTAAAAGTTGGGCTAACAGGTGGAATGGGTGTAGGCAAAAGCCATGTATGTAAGATATTTACTCAACTTGGCTGTTATGTTTTTGATGCAGATCAAGTTGCTCGTGATGTTGTAAACCCTGGTAAACTTGGTTATGAAAAGGTAGTAGCCGAGTTTGGTCAAGAAATACTTAATAGCGATGGCACTATAGATCGCGCTCAACTAGGACAAATTATTTTTAATGACAAAACAAAAAGAGAAAAGTTAAATGAACTACTTCACCCAATTATTATTGATGAGCAAAACAAATTAATGTTAGAAGTACTGGCTAAAGATCCACAGGCAATTGTAATAATGGATGCGGCTTTAATGATTGAAACTGGCAGTTATAAACGCTTTGACAAATTAATTGTGGTTTTTTGTGACCAAGAAACTCAAATTGAAAGAGTAATAAAACGGAATGGTTTTTCCCGTGACCAAGCAGAAGTACGAATCAAAACACAAATGCCTACAGAGGAAAAACGCCGTTATGCTGATATAGAAATTGATACTTCTAGTAGTTATGAACAAACAGACAAAAGAGTTAGGGAAGTCTATCAAGAATTACGAGCTTTGGCGACCTTGCATAACTCCCCTTTTTAATTAGACATTATTACCCTAATCTCACAGAAATTAATTTTGAAATGCCTGGGTCTTGCATTGTTACCCCATAAATAGAGGAAGCCACTTCCATAGTACGTTTACTATGAGTGATTACTAAAAACTGTGTTTGCTCGCTCATTTGTTTTATTTTTTCAGTAAATCGTCCTATGTTAATGTCGTCTAGTGGAGCATCAACCTCGTCTAGTACACAAAAAGGGCTAGGGCGAAAACGAAAAATCCCTAGCACCAAGGCTAAAGCCGTCATAGCTTTTTCTCCTCCTGAGAGAAGCAATATATTTTGTAGCTTTTTACCAGGAGGTTGAGCATTTATATCAATACCACTTTCTAAAACATCGTCTTCGTTAATTAAATTCATTTCACCTCTACCACCTCCAAAAAGTTCTTGGAATATTTCTGAGAAGTTAATGTTGATTTTTTGAAAAGCTTCTCGGAATTTAATTTGTGACCTAAGTTTAATCTCACGTAAAGCTTCTTCAGTAGAATGTATTGATACTAGAATATCTTTATATTGTTGTTGTAAAAAGGTTTGCCTTTGTTCAGCTTCATCAAGTTCTTCTAATGCCATCATATTAACTGGCCCTAAATCTGAAAGTTTATTGCGAGTTTCTAATAGTAATTGCTGAGCATTATTAACATCAGTAACTAGTTGATTATCTTCTAAATCATTATTAATTGAAGCAATATTTGCTACCAATTCTGTAATATTTTCTGAAAGCTCATTTAAGCAATTTTGTCCTAAATGTTGCAACTCACTTTGTAGTTGGGCGTTTTCTATTTGGGCATTAGATTTTTTTTCTTTAACTTCAGCAATTTGACTTCTTAAATCAGTAAGCAGTTCTTCTTGTTTTACTATTACTTCGCGGGCTTTGACTAGATTATTTTCTGCCTTTTCTACATTTTTCTTTACCACTAACATTTCTTTCTCTAAATTACCAACAACGTCTTCTGCAACAACAAGGCTATTTTTTAATTCTTCATTGCGTCCTTTTAGCTGAATAAGATCAGAAGAAATCCGCTCAGTACGTTTTATTAACTGCTCTTTTTCATCTTCTAGTTTTTTAAGAGCTTGAGTAAAAGCCTTTTTGCGTTCTTGTTGGGTTGCATTAATGGTAAGGAGTTGTGAAAATCTTTGATTAGCTGTTTCTACATCAGGTTTAAGTTTAGCTATTTCTATTTTCTTTTGCTCAACTTTGTGCTCTGTTTCTTGGCGAGAACATTCTGCTTGTGTTACTTCCTCAAAAGTTAAACTAAGCTTTTGTGCCAGGTTTATTATTTCTTTTTCTACTTCTTCAAGTCGCAGGTTAATTGACTTTATTTGCTGTTGATTTCGCTCTAGTTCTTTACTGCTTTGTGAGAGTTCCACACGACGTGTGGCTAGAGTCTTTTCCTCAGAACGTAGTAAGAGGTCTATTTCTTTTTTTTCCTGCTCTAACCCTAACTCTTTTTCTTTTCGCCTAGCTAGCTCAGTCTTAGCTTTGGTTTGTTCTGCCTCTAAATTAATCAGGTTGTCGCCAAGCTCCTTTATTTCTCGCTTAAGCTGTAGTACATTAGTGCTACTAACTGCACCTCCAAAAGTAGTCAACAACCTACCTGCTCTTATTTGTTCACCTTCTGTAGTAAACACTAATATATCTTGATTATCACTAGAAAACTCTAAAGCAAAAGACAAATTGTCAATCACAACTGCTGTGCTTAAATCAGGAAACACTTGTTTAAACAAAACACTATATTTATCGCTTAATCCCAATAAGTTTAATAAAAATACTGTATCGTTATCAGTCGCAGTACTAGTATAACTGGTTTTTACTTTATCTTTACTAAGATCTTTATTATCAATAAGTAAAAAACTTACTTGGCTTGCTTTTTGCTTATTTAACCAATCTTTTGCATTAATTGCATCGCTAATATCACTTACTAAAACTGTTTGTAAAACTTCTCCTAATATACGTTCTACAATAACTTCATCTTTAGGAACAACATTTAGTATATCTGCTAGGGTGCCGATTAAATTAAAGTCTTTTTGTACCTTTTTATTACCAAGTAATTTTTGTACAGAGTCGCTAAAATAAGCTTGTTTTTCATTAAGTTGGCTAAGGGAATTTAATCTGTCTTCTGCTCTAGAATACTGTCGTACTAAATCATCTAAGTTTTTTTGAGCTTCTATTGTGCGTTGTTTTACCCTTTGTAATCCTTCAGTAACTTCATCTAATTGTGTTAAAAAAGTCTCTATACGATCTTCACACTGAGATAAACCTCTAAGGAATTGCTCGTGTTCTGATTTAGACAAAGAGACTTGTTCCTGTGCCTTTATTAATTGATTGCTTAGGTTCTGTTTCTCTGTATCTGCGCGGGTTTGATTGTCTAATAATTGTTGTCTTAAGTTTTTTAGCTTTTCGGTTTTACTTACTTCTAAAAGTAATTGGCTTTGGAGTGTCTCTAATTCTGTTTCTAAAGCTAGTAGTTTTGTTTGATGATCGCGATAAAGATGTTCTTGAGTATTTAATTCTATTACTAGGTTATTTATCTCAAGGTTTATTTTTTCTATTTGCTGCGTATATTCTGATATTTCCTGAGTATTTAGTATTTTTTTTTGAGCAATATTTTGTAACTCTTGCTCTGACTCTGTGATTCTAAAACCTATTTCTTTTTGTTGTTCTCTTTGATGAATAATACGGCTATTAGCACGTTCTGATTCAATTTGCAGGTCTTTATAATAATTCCTAGCTTGTTCTAGGGTTTCTGTAAATCTATCTAATTCTAGTTGGTTGTTACGATAGCTAATATTTTGGCTAGTAAAATCGTCTAGTAGGGTTTGATCTGTTTCCTGTAATAAGTTTAAGTTTTTTTCAACAAGAGCTAAAAGGTCTTTGAGACGATAATATTCATTAACAAAAATATATTTTAAGTAATACCTTATTTGCTCGCGCAGGCGTCGATATCGCCTAGCCTTTGCTGCTTGTTTTTTTAGTGTTGCAACTTGGTGTTCTATTTCTGCCAAAATATCGTTTAAGCGAGTTAAGTTTTGCTTTGTTGCTTCTAGTTTTAATTCTGCTAAGTGTTTTTTTGCCTTGAATTTAGTTATTCCAGCAGCTTCTTCAATTAATGCTCTTCTTTCTTGTGGTTTAGAAGAGAGAATTTGTCCAATATGCCCTTGTTCAATTATTGCATATTGTGCTCCGCCTAACCCTGTACCAGCAAAAAACTCCTGAATATCACGTAATCGACAAGTATGGCCATTCATTAAATATTCGCTATCACCTGAACGATAAAGCTTACGACTAACTACTCTTTTTTCTCCTGCAACAATGCTAGGGATTTTATTTGAATTTTTATTTATTTTTTC
>JAHFUF010000624.1 GCA_023265235.1 Blastocatellia bacterium | reverse complement strand
ACAGGTGGACGAGCATTTTACCCTAAGAATGAAAGCGATTTAAGAGAAAACTTTCGACGAATCGCTACTGAATTAAGTAGCCAATATATTTTGGCTTATTATCCCACTGGCACTGATGTAACAGGAGATTTTCGCACAATAGAAATAAAAATCCCTAGTCGCCCTGAATGGCGCGTAATTCATCAACAAGGGACTGTCCCAACAAAAAATCAATAATTTTTAGGAGCTAGACTTATGCGTAAACTAATTTTAATTTTTATCATTAGTTTTGTTTTCTTTAGTGGTTACTTAAAGCAATCATTTGCTCAAGGTAGTAGCGATGTTACTTTTGATACCATTGCTTTGACCTACCCATTTGATAAGAAAATAAAAGTTCCAATTATTGGTACAGAACGCTTTGCCAAAAATATTAAAGGCGAAGCCGTAATTGAACGCCGTAAGAGTATAACCCTAATTCAAATTGATTTAGGGCGATTGCCTCCACCTTCACAAGTAGGCACTGTTTATAGTACCTATGTTATTTGGGCAATTACCCCTGAAGGCTTGGTTGATAATATTGGTGAATATCGTCAACGCGACAACGAAACGCTAGACAATTTATTTGGTTCAGAAATTAGTACTTCTACACCTTTTCCATGTTTTAGTTTGATAATCACAGCAGAGCCGCATTATTTGGTAAGCTCTCCTTCTAAGCTAGTTGTAGTAGCAAATCAAGCTGTACGTGAATCAGGAGTTGTTGCTACACCAAATCAAATTAGCTTTTCTGGTGCTTCAGATTATGAAAATGTGTTGGTTGCTCCTGATCCTAGTGCCGCACGTAAAGACAATAAATACCCTATAGAACTGCTTCAGTCTCAAAGAGCTTTAGAAATTGCTCGTTATTATGAAGCAGAAGGCTTTACTCCTAGCATTTTTACTAGGGCACGAGAGGCTTATGAAAATGGCGAACGAGCTTATCACAGTGGTAGCCGCGACCAAGCAAAAGAGTCTGCCCAAATGTCAATCCGATTGGCAGAACGTGCTAGAAGTCTTTCAGTAAGCCGTAGAAAAGCTAAAGACCAGCGTGACCAAATTAACGAAAAAGACGAGCAACTGACTCGTTTAGAAGATGACATTAGGACAAAATCCCAAACCTCTTCAGAAGCACAAACCCAATTTGAAGAGGAAAAACGCCGTCGTCGTAGCATAGAACAAGAAAATGAGCGATTATTAAAAGACGTTGAACTAGCTCGCCGTGAAACAGCTTTAGAAAAGCAAACCCGTGAACTAGACAGAAATGTTTTATCTAGACTAGAAGCAGAAAACCAAAAGCTTAGAGAAGAGCTAGAAAAGAACCGTCAACAGCTAGATGTGGCTCAAAAGTCTATTATAGCAGCAGATAATGAGCGCAAAGATCAACAACAGCGTGAACAGTCAAAACAACAACGTGAAAAACTTAGAGAACAAGCCATGAGTCAGTTTGAAACTCGCCGTGAGAGCCGAGGGTTGATGTTTACTTTACCTGATACAATTTTTGGTAAAGAAACTTCAACCACTTTAAGTGTAGAAGGAAGCCAAAAACTAGCGGTTGTTGCTGATTGGATAAAACTTACCAATAACAAAATAATTATTGAGACTTTTACTGATAATCGCGGTTCGCAAGATGCTCGTTTCCAGTTTACTAAAGCACGTACAGAATCAGTGTTAAACTTTTTTGTCCTACGTGGCATTCCTGCTGAACGGATGCAAGGGTTTGCTAATGGAGGGAGCAATCCTAAGGCAGATAATAAGACTATTCAAGGTCGCACGAGCAATCGGCGAGTTGAGTTAGTCGTGGTAGAAGAAAGTTTAGTCGGAGGAAATTAAATGGATTTGTCTCTAATTTATTGATTCTAAAGAAGGACAGAAAAGCAGGTCTGCCCCATATTAATTTATATAATCCTTTTTATTATCTTTGTTTATTCGTTCTTCTAGATCGTCCCACATTTTTTTTACATCTTTGTCAACTACTTTGAAGTTCTTATATTTCCTACGTAGTTTCCAAAGTCTAATTTGTTCTTTAATCCAAACCTTGAAATTAGTTAACATATTCCAATTAGCTGTAGCATAAGCAATACCTAATAATACGCCAGAAATATGTACAGCATGAGCAATACCAGGATCGCCTTCTACTCCAATAGTACCAAGAAATGCAGGGATTATTAAAAGGAATAAAACAAAGTATTTCATCTTGATAGGAAATATCATTAGTATTATTTGTCTATCAGGATAAAGAGCAGCATAAGCACCAATTACTCCATAAACTGCTCCAGATGCGCCAATGGAAGGTATAGGTGAGTTGATATTAAGTAAGTATTGAAAAAGAGCAGATAGAACACCTATAGCAAGGTAAAATTTTAGAAATGTTTTTTTGCCCCAACGCCATTCTAAATCTGGGCCAAAAAAGAAAAGTCCTAACATATTAAATAACATATGAAGGAAACCGCCATGTAAAAACATAGAGGTAATAAACTGCCAAAAGAAAAATTGATTAGTGATAAGTATTGGAGTAAGGCCAAAAGTAGTATTAAACCATTTTATATTTCCAGAAAGAATCATGGTTATTTGAATAACAAATACTACTGCGTTAGTAATTATAAGAGATTTGACTATGCTAGTTTTAGAAAAAACCGACATAGGATCATTAGGATTTTGATAATAAATTCGCTCACCCATAATTACCTCCAAAAATACAGGTTTTGTCCCTGATATCACAACTGATTATCTTATAGCGTCTGCGCTTTTGCAATGCAAGGTCAACACAAACTCATTACACTACATCAGAACATTTATTCTATTTAACCCCATAATTTGTTTATTAGTAAAGTTATTTTTAGGAGATAAAAATGAGATTTGTTTGGCTATTAGTAATAATTACTTGTTTTTCGTTAGTAGCAACAGTAACAGGACAAGATAAATTTGATACAAGTGTATTTTTTCCTCAAAATATTGGAGATGAACGGTCTTATCATAAAGTAGGAAAACTAGCCAAACCTAATGAAGGTTGGACAGATAAAGTAGGGCGGAAAAAAGGCCGCTTCTTTTCTCATTCTGACTTTTGGGGTGATGGTGTTAGCCGAGAGTTAAAAATAAACAACAAACATCAAATAATTGAACGTGCTAAAGATAAAAAATTTGTTTGGTATAAGCTAGATGAAACTAATGAATGGGTAATGAGCCTTAGCCAAGAAGGAATCCCTTGTACAGAAGGAGCAAAGATTAGAATTGTTAGCCGTACAGAAACTGTGCAAGTTCCAGCAGGTACTTTTAATAACTGCTTAAAATTAGAATTTACTACTAGCTGTAATGATGCTGGGGTAGAAGCACAATGGTTTGCTCCTGAAGTTGGACTAGTAAAACAAACAGAATCAACCTTTGGGGGTTTACTTACCACTGAATTAGTAAAAGCTACTGTAGCAGGGAAACCTTATCCAACCAATTAGCTTATAATAATTATCGCTTAAGCAAATTACGATCAATTTCAAATCGATGCCGAGTTAGTGAGTCTTGACCTGCTCCTACTATTGTTGGGGTTAAAGACGCAGAAAACGGTGAAGCAATTTCTTGTACTTTAGGGTCAACAACCCCCACTTAATCAGCGATGCTGATATGAAGTGGGGGCTTGCAAGAAACGGAAACGAAAATTGCAAGCCCAGTTGATTAGCCTAAGTCAGGAGTTA
>JAHFUF010000623.1:1047-3708 GCA_023265235.1 Blastocatellia bacterium | reverse complement strand
CATCTTTTTTATCAGTTAAATACTTTAAAGCTTTTGTAGCCAGTCCAGTATTTCCGCCCCATTTTATTAGTGCTTGTGCTGCTAGGGCTGTAGTTTCAATGTCAGCCATTCCATCATGTGAATGCGTAGGAGTTTTACCATCAATTTTCCATACTACTACTTTGTCTTGCTCGCTTGCCTTAGCTATTAGAGCATTAAACATGCGATTTGTCCAAGCTTGGTCTTGACGAGAATCTACTGCAAAGTTACTTAGGATAGCTAGGGTGTAAGCGTCTTCTTGGCCATTTAAGCCTTTATCAATAAAATTTTTACCTCGTGTAATAGCGTCACCTTTATAACCTGAGTAGGCCAATGCCCAAGCAATATAAGCAGTAATTCTTACTTGGTCATTATGGAAATTATTTGTTGCACCTTCATCAATAAAGTTAGTGTCTGGTGCCCAACTACCATCAGCTTTTTGTTGTGAAGCTAACCAGTTTTGTGTGCGTTGGGTTACACGAGGGTCAACTTCATAAACTTTTGCCATATCAGCAAACTGCATTAAACCAAAGGAAGTGAGTATTTTATTAGCTGGAGCTTGACCAAACCAAGAAAAGCCTCCGCCAGGTACTTCATAAGTCACCAAACGCTGATAACCAGTAGAAATAAATCCTTCAGCTTTAACTTGAATTTCTGGAGTAATTTTTTTGGTTGTCTTCATATAATCCAAAACTAAAACATTTGGATAGGTAGTAGCAGAAGTTTGCTCAAAACAACCGCTAGGCATTCTCAACATACTGTCTAGTCCCTCTACTACTTGGCTAAGTGGGCCAGGGTAGAATTTCACCAAAATCTTGCTAGCATCAGCAATCGCTGTTTCTGGAATCAAGATTTCTTTTGAAACAGTGCTTTCCAAACGATCATTGACAACTATGTTCTGTTGTTCTCCATTAGGTAGTACTTCAATTTGTCTAGAAATAGCATCGCCATTAGCAGCAGAATTACGGTTTGTTAGGCGAGCAAAAACAGTAAGCTTGCCTAAGCCCAGCTTTTTAGCTTGAACCCGATAGCTTGTAGCAGATACTTCACCAGCACCAACACGAACTTGTTTTAGCGGATTATCATCAACTAGGGTAAACCAATCTTCTTGTTGAAGTTTTAGCTCAACATCTTGAGCATCTCCTAGGTAATTATATACAGCAACAGGAATAGAAATAGTGTCATCTTGTGTTAGAGAAACAGGCAAATCTAGGTCAATAAAGAAGTCCTGAAAAACTTTAATCCCTGATGTGCTGCTACCTAGAGCACCTTGTTTGGTAGAAGCAAGCATAGTCATTCGCCAAGTAGTGATAGAATCGGCTAGAGGGACTCTGACCATTACTCTACCATTCTTGTCTGTGACTAATTTAGGGTTGACATAAAGTGTTTCTGGGAAATAGGAACGTACTTTTACGCTTTCACCACCACCATCACCTGCACCTGCACCACTGTTACTAGCTTTTTCTTCGTCTTTAGCTTCAGTTTTAGCTAATGCTTTTTTATCGGCTGCATCTGCTCTACGAGATTCTTTTGCAGGTGCGGCAGCTAGTTCAGCCACAGCAGCAGGCATAGCCTGCATAGCTTGCCCTTGTACCTCCTCCTGCCCCATCTGCCCATCTAGAGCCAATTCACGGCCACGGCCACCATTTTTGCGCTTTTGGTTGCCATAATAAGCATTCAAATTAAATTGCATAGAAGCGTTTGCTTGTTTTTGTCCATAAATTGGAAAGTAGAACTTTGGGCTAGGATTACTACTAAACCAATCGCTAACAAATTGAAAATAGGCATAAGTATCGTTTTTGTTTTGTAACACTATTTGAAATTGTTGTCCTAAAGGATCTGTTAGGTCAGATTTAGCTATATATTTTGGTGGAATAGCTTTAGGAAGTTCTAGTATTAAGTCACTAGTCGCAGATTTATTTTCTAAATAATATTTGTTTATTCCTGCTACTACTTTTTGTAATTGTCCATTCATTAATTGGTAGTATTTACTGTAGTACTCACCCGCTTTTGCTTCATAAGTATTTCGGCCTTGTTCTTTACGCAGGCTATAAACATTAACTTCGCTTGCTGCTGCTAAAAGCACTTGAGCCGATTTTTCACGTTTAAGCAGTGTTTCTTGTTCTTCAATATTTCCTACTGGTACAAGGTTATGTGGGTCTTTAAGAGAATGAATTTCATAGCGTGGTTTAAGTAGTTCTTGCTCTAAGTAAAAAAATACTTTCTCTAATCCTGGTTGTTTTTCGCTTAGTGCAAACACTGCTTCATCAACTACTTGAACGTCTAAAACTGCTGGTTTTGGTCGACCAAGTTTATCTTTAACTGTCAATTCAATTTGAGCATCTTCTCCTGGTCGAAAAGACTCTTTAGCCACTTTGGTTTCAATTTGCAAGTCATCAGCAGGGTCAACAAAAATTAAACGACGATCGCTAATTGGGTCAGCATTACGACCAAAAATATAAGCCCGAACTTCTATTGTGCCAAAAAGATCTGGGGTTAAGTCTATACTAGTAGTAGATTTACCATCAACAAGTTCTAAAGCACGAGTGGAAACGGTTTGACGGTCTTTGATTATGTCTACATAAACCGAGCCTTTTGGACGGGTAGAAATAGTTGTAATTTCAAGCTTTTCTCCCACTTTGT
>JAHFUF010000623.1:0-1037 GCA_023265235.1 Blastocatellia bacterium | reverse complement strand
ACGACGTTTAAGAACAATATTAGTTGTTCCTGCTTTGCCATTTTCATCTTTAGCTGTTAAGGCTAAGGAATTTAGCTGTCCATCAACTTCTATTATTGCAATCCCATCTTTGTCGGTAACTAAATTAGCTGGTTTAACATTGGTTGTAATGGTGGTTTTAGCTGGACTCCCATCAGGATAAGCAGTTAGCAAGTAAACACGATTATTAAGCCTAGGCACTAAATCACCGCTCTCAGGAACGGCAGTAATTAAGATAGGGTTACTTGATACTAACAAGCTTTCTGAGCGAGTTTCTGTATGATTTGCCGCGTCTGTAACCTCAACTTGAAAAGCAACTGGTGCTGCACCTTGTTCAAAACTACGTCCTGCAAAGGAGTTGGGCAATTTCATTGCAAATTGATATTCGCCCACATCACTTAAAATGTCTTCAGCTTTACCAATCTCTACTGTCTCGACATCAAAAGTTGACATTTTTATATTTATTCGACCTCGTGAAATTGGCTTACCAAACAAGTATTTGGCTGTAATTTGGCCAGAAACGGTTTCTCCAGGGCTGTAGTATTTCTTTTGTTGACGCTCATTCTCACCACCACCCATTTTAATATCAATCTTAAACTTAGGTAGCACATAACGATCAACTACAAAGGATTTTTCTTGAGTGGTAGTACGTGGGTTATTTTGATCATCTAAAATAGTTCTTAGCTTAAACGTCCCCATATTAACTTCTTCTGCTAGTTGAAATTCTGTTGAAGCAATACCAAATTCATCTGTAGTAGCGCGTTTTTTGAAAACTTTGTTTCCTTTAGCGTCTTCAATTTCAAAAGTTATTGGGGTACTGCTCACAGCCTGACGAGAGAAACGATCTAGTGTTAAGCTACGAATATGTACTAGGTGACCTGGTTGGTAGATTGGTTTATCAGTAGTAAGTAGGATGTTTTCTCGTTGCACTACTTGGACTTTTTCCACTAATTCTTGAGTTCCTAAAGGAGTGCTGACTGTGACAGTTAGGTTTGCATCGCCTGTAAAACCTTCGGGAG
>JAHFUF010000622.1 GCA_023265235.1 Blastocatellia bacterium | reverse complement strand
TTCTTTTCTTGAGCTTTCTCTTGATTCCATCGCTCCTAGAAACTATTCCAAAATTCCAAATACTGGCTTTTTCAATAACTTACGCTCCCTTTGGGCTGCCTAAATTGGTAAAACTCGAGATTAATATTCCATTTAATATTCGTGTTTTTCAAGGTAAACCAGATCTTCTAAAAAGGTTGCCAGAACGTCTAAAAGCCTATAAAGCACCTATCTATGAAAATTACAAAATAATTGTAATAGTTGATAGAGACAATCAGGATTGTCGAGCACTTAAAAATCAACTTGAAGATATAGCCCAAAAAGAAGGAATATTGACTAAATCATCAGCCAAAGTCGACTACAGAATAATTAATCGAATAGCAATAGAAGAACTAGAATCTTGGTTTTTTGGCGATGTACAGGCCATTAACGCTGCTTACCAAAAAATCCCTCTACGTATCATCAACAAAGAAAGATATCGTGATCCTGATGCTATAAAAGGAGGGACAGCCGAAGCTTTAGAAAAAATTCTCAAAGATAAAAAATATTATACTCGTATGCCTAAACCAGAAGTTGCCCGTAAAATTTCATTTCACATGGAACCTGAGCGCAATACTTCAAAAAGTTTCCAAGTTTTTAGAGATGCACTTAAAGATTTAGAGAAATAACCTTAATGCATAAACTAGCTTACCCAATTGAAGCAAGTCCAAACCGAGGCTGTGTTAACACTTGCTCAATAAGCTTTTTAGCTAATGGGTCATTACTGGCAACTATAAGTATAAATTCTGATTCTTGGCGGGCTAAGTCTAGTAAAGCACGATCTCTTACAATATTAGCAACTCTAAAAATCTGTTCTCCTGACTGACGAGTGCCTAGAATTTCTCCTGGGCCACGGAGTTCTAGGTCTTTTTCTGAAATCTTAAACCCATCTGTAGTCTGTTCTAAAACTGTTAGCCGCTCGCTTGCTTCTTTAGATTTCATTCCTGATGTCATCAAAATACAGTAGGACTTAGCTGCACCTCGTCCAACTCGCCCCCGTAATTGATGAAGTTGAGAAAACCCAAAACGATCAGCATGTTCTATCATCATTACACTAGCATTAGGGACATCTACGCCTACTTCAATTACTGTAGTAGAGACTAAGATTTGAGCTTCACAAGCAATAAAACGGCGCATTACTTCTTCTTTTTCTTGCGACTTCATACGACCATGTAATAAGGCTATGGAAAACTGTGGGAAAATATCTTTTTGTAAAACTTCGGCCATTTCCGTTGCCGCAGCTAAATCCATCTTTTCTGATTCTTCTACTAAGGGGTAAACAATATAGATTTGGCGACCTTGCCGCACCTCTTCTGCAATAAACTGATAAACTTTGTTACGGGAACTTTCTCCACGCACCCTTGTATCAATTGGAGTTCGTCCTGGTGGTAGTTCATCAATTATTGACACATCTAAATCACCATAAACAGTCATAGCCAAGCTACGAGGAATTGGAGTTGCAGTCATTACTAGCACATCTGGTCGATAGCCTCGGCGAATTAGTTCGGCACGCTGCATTACACCAAAACGGTGCTGTTCATCAATTACCACTAAACCAAGTTTGTCAAAATGCACATCACCTTGGATAATTGCATGTGTACCTACTACTAATTGTATTTTATTGGCTGAAATATCAGCTTTAACGGCTCTTTTTTCTTTAGCTGTTAGACTACCTGTTAATAACTCCACTCGATAGTTAGTTTTAGCAAATAGTTTTTTTAGATTACGAGTGTGTTGCTCAGCTAGGATTTCTGTCGGCACCATTAGCGCGGTTTGATAACCATTCTCAATTGCTACAACAATTGCTTGAGCGGCAACAATGGTTTTTCCTGCCCCTACATCGCCTTGAAGTAGTCTATTCATTGGGCGATTAGACGCTAAATCCTCAACAATTTCTTTTAGCACTCGCTTTTGTGCATTAGTAGGCTTAAAGGGCAGAATATTTAACACAGCTTGGCGCACTCGATCATTTATTTCAATAGATGTTCCTTTAGGCTCTTGATGACGCTCAGTGCGTTTAACAGCTAATGCTAGGAGTAACCAGAAAAATTCTTCAAAAATTAATCGTCGATGCGCAGGGGACAGAGCGCGGTTATAGCTTTCTAAGGCCACATATTCAGGAGGAAAATGTATTTGTTTTAAGGCTTCGGCGCGGCTAATTAGGTTATTTCGCTCTAAAAGCTGTGGATGTAGGTTTTCTGAAACAGTTCCAAAATCCAAGAGTTCCAACAAATTATGCATAATAGCACGTAACTGCTTAGTTCTAATGTCGCCCAACTTACGATAAACAGGCACACAACGCCCCATATGAATAGCTTCTTGGGTAGGGTCTGTTTCTTTGTCAATTATTTCATAATCAGGGTTTTCTATTGTTAAGCTGTTACGATAAGTGTCATATTTCCATTGGCCAAAAAGGATTACTCGGCTATCACGAACAAAGGTTTTCTCCAAAAAAGGTTGATTCCACCAAAAAGCGCGAATTCTTCCAGTTCCATCTTCTCCAGAAAATTCAAAGATTTTGTGTTGATTTGCTTTACCTACACGATAGTTGCCAGCTACTTTTACTTCTACAGCAACAGCCGCTTCCATTCCATCAGCTAGATCACCAATCTTTGCTAGGTTTGAGCGATCTTCATAGCGCATTGGTAAATAAAATAATAAATCGGCTACTTTTGCTTGTTGAGGACTAGGACAAGCGTTAAGGAGTGCAATTGATGCGGCTAGAGCCTGAGCAGTTTTTTTTCCTACTCGCGGAATTTCACTTTCTAGTTTTTCTATTGGTGTCGTTAAGGTAATCATTGAAAAATAGGGTTAGAGAAATTTTTATTTTATAGAAACCGAAATAATTCTAATAAATCGTGTTACTAATCAGTAGTTCCATAATAGGAAAGTAAGCGTTCTGCGTCTCGAAGTAAACTTTGTTGATAAGTTGGTACAATAATAAGCTTCTTTACTGTGGAAACAACCAATAAAGTGTTACTTGTTTGTTCGTAGAGTTCTATTACAAAACTTAATATACCAACTGAAACAACATTTGTAGCTTCGCCATGAAACCTTGCTGGACAAGAAGAAAATTTCCCAGCTATATCTATTCTTATTACTTGACCAGCCTTACAGTTATCAAAATAATAGGTTTCGCGCTCAAGCACATTTTGGTAGTCAAGTAACTTTGTTGGAAAAGCTGGCCAAATCTCTTTAGCAAGTAGAATACGTTCAGCATAGTCCATAACTGTAGTAAACCTAGCAAACATCATAGCACGCCCTAGAGAAGCATCTCTATCAGCAATAACAGGGTACAGAATTGGTGAACTAGGTTTTAAGTTACCATCAAAGCCTAAAGATAAAGGTTTTTGCACTCTAATTTTGCGAAATTGATCCATAGAACTTGGTGCAATAGCTAATTTTGTTAACTCTGCAATCATGTTGGCTTTAGGCACAGAAACTTGGGGTTCTCCTTCTCCTTTATCAACTATAAACATATTACTAGCGTGCATAGATGGAAAAGTAGACAAATTCCAATTATTAGAACTATCAGCTACTTCTCCAGGACGGCCAAGTATATAGATTGAGTCTAGTAACATACCTCCATAGCTTTTAACGTCTACTCCAATAACGACCTTATCCCAAACCTGATAATGATTTAGAAGTCTATTTGGTGGTACGCTTAGGTGAGTCATATAGTAACTAGGATAGAGTAAATCACCTTT
>JAHFUF010000621.1 GCA_023265235.1 Blastocatellia bacterium | reverse complement strand
CAACACTGATAATAACCTAAAAGAAATAATTAGTATCTATTGTAAGCAATCTCGTCTAAATAGAACACTTAGACCAATTCAACAGCTTGCTCAAATTTATGCTCAAACTGGACAAATACAACAAGCCAAAGCTTATTTTGAGCAATTAATTTCTAGCTGTCCTCCAGACTTAAATTGGCTACATGAAGTACTTTTAATACTGGATAAATGTAAACTAGCCACAGCATTGAACTTGTCTTCTGCTACTCAAGAATATATAGAAAAAGCACTCCTAACTTACCAGGTAGACTTACTAGTTTCCGTCGCAATGGATGATTCAGATGAAAGTATGCCTTTGATAAATGACCTAATAGAAGAAGAAATGCCTACTTTTGCTTCTAGTCAGTTCAAAGCTCCTATACCTAACAATGGATTAAACCTAGGGTTTAATCCTGTAGAGAACCTATCTCTAGTAAATAAGTTGCCTCCAGCATTTGATGAAAATAATCAGATAAATAGCATAGAAAATAAATTTATTACCCCTAAAGAACTGCCTAGGTTAGTTTTTCCTGTTGATAGCCCTATACCAAGTTTTGATGCTAAGTTTTTGACTAAAGAAATCCCTGCTTTAGCTCCTAGTATTAAACAAACTACTGGGCCACTTCCTAAACCTAGTACTGGTCTCTCAGAAATCTCTGAACCGCGTTCTTATGGAGAATCCCGACCCTCTTTTTCTGTTCGCAATACTGGAAGTTTTCGCCCTATAGAAAGACAAACTTTTAGTGATTTATCTGTAATGGTAGTTGATGATGATGCAGCAGTAAGAGAATTAATTGCAGAGTTATTAACTGAGTTTGGTTGCCGTGTAATAGAAGCAATTGATGGTGAGGAAGCGATTGAGAAATTAAAGGATATTTCTCCAAGTTTTATAATTTCTGATATAAATATGCCTCGTAAAAATGGTTATGAGCTATTTGAATACCTACAAAGCAGTGATGATTTTTCTGATATTCCTTTTGTTTTCCTAACTGGTTGCATAGAGATAGATAATAAGCTCCAAGCCTTACAAGGTGGTGTAGAAGACTACTGGCTAAAGCCCTTTGAGCTTGGAGAAATAAGTATTAGATTGCGCCGAATGTTGCAAAAAGTACGCCTAGCTGGAGATGTACGAGGAAAGCTTTCTGAGATGCCATTACCTGACTTGTTACAATCTTTAGCCTCTGGTAATAAATCTGGCATATTGCATTTGTCTCGATCTGGCCGCTATGGAGTGATTTACATAGACCAAGGTCGTATTATTGACGCTGAATTTGAAGATCTAGCAGGTAAAACTGCAATTTATTGTCTGGTTAATTGGTGTATGGATGGAGGAAATTTTAATTTCCATAGCCAAACAGTAGATCGCACTACAGCAATTAAACAAAGTATTCAAGGCATTTTAATGGAAGCAATGCGTAGACGTGATGAAGAGGTTCGACTAATTGAACAGTTACCTCCTGGTGATGTTTTTATGTCTGTAAATACTGAGGACAACCCAGAGTTTTTCTCTGCTGATTTTTCAGACGAAACTATGCGTATCTTACAACTCTTTGATGGTACACACTCTTTGAGTGAATGCTTAAATTGCCTACAGGGAGATTTAGAAACTATTCAAACTGTAGTAGCACTTAATAAAGCAGGGCTATTACGTATTGTTGACTTTGGGCTTGAGTAAAAATGTATACTAAATATTAATAGGTGTTTAAGTTTTTCTCTCTAAATGTAGAATCGGCATAGACATTACAAACCTAGCTATGATATTTTACCCTATTCACCCTTAGAATAATTTCACAACTTAAAAAGCATGGCAAAGGATAAAGATCCAAATTTAACCCAACCGCTTGATCAAACCATCGAACTACGACTGGCAGATGTTCGTGGTTCGCAAGGGACTATTAGCCATTACTATACGCTTACAGTTATAGAAGGGCGTGACTTTGGTTGTGTGTTTCAATTAGATAAACCTGAAAACGTGCTTGGGCGTAGTGAAGAAGCAGACATTCGCTTAGATGACGGTAAAGCCTCACGCCGTCATATATTGATTACAGTTCAAGATAATGGAGACGTAGCAAGCTCTCGCGTTACCGCTATTGATCTTAATAGCAAAAACGGTACTTATATCAATGGAGAAAAAATCGCAGAAATTGTACTACGTAATGCCGATAAAATAAGTATTGGCGATACAATCTTAAAGTTTGAGGTAAAGGATCGTCTAGACCTCTCTTATCATCAAAGACTCTATCAACAAGCAACTCGCGATGCGCTTACTGGGTTATGGAACCGTAATCATGCCCAAGAAGAACTAGAAAAAATCTTTTCTGTCTCCAATCGTCATACTCGCCCTTTTTCGATTCTACTATTTGATATAGATTTCTTTAAGGGTATTAATGATAACTATGGCCATGATATTGGAGATGCTGTTTTACGTGCATTGTCACAAACTGTTGGTGAGCATTTGCGTTCCCACGATATGGCGGCTCGTTATGGTGGAGAAGAGTTTATTGTACTACTACCTGAAACTAGTATTGAAGGTGCTGTAATTGCTGCTGAAAGATTAAGACAAGGTATCGAAGCAATAGATTTTGCCGCTCATGGTTGCCCAAGACGTGTTACAGTGAGCGTTGGTGTAGCACAGCATCCTGTATGTGGTCGCACTGTAGAAGAACTAGTTAAACAAGCTGATGAAGCTCTTTATAGGGCAAAACAAACGGGTCGTAACAGAGTTTGCTTGGCAACTATCATTCCTGGCCTAGAAGACGAAGAATAACCCCTTAGAACTCCATATTAAACTACTTAAAATAAGTTCTCATTGATAAATCAAAGAATCACTTCCAGAATCAATAAATAACCAACAAAATATCTAACAATCAAAAACATATTATCAGACTATCGTTTTGTACTATTTTATTTTCTAGATTTAGGAAGACCTTTATAAGTC
The DNA here is from genome assembly GCA_023265235.1 of Blastocatellia bacterium. Taxonomy (GTDB): domain Bacteria; phylum Acidobacteriota; class Blastocatellia; order Chloracidobacteriales; family JADJPF01; genus JADJPF01. The sequence continues at coordinate 781 of JAHFUF010000621.1, read as the reverse complement.
CCAAATAAACGATCAACTACTGGTGAAGTAACTCCAAACCAAATAGAAGCACTAGTATGATGGTGTAGTAAATGATAAGTTTTTAAGTAGCGCATAAGTCTAGTTTTAGGCTGACGACAATGAGCCGTATAGTGAACAAACTCATACCACAAATACCCAACCCAAATACCAATTAATATCAAAACAGCTATTTGCCTATTTCCAATAATCAAGCTTAAAGCTAACCAAATTAAAATACTAATAGGTAGACTAAACCAAACAGGGGCAAAAATTAAACTAATTTCTCTTGGGTGTTTATGATGTGTTCTATGCGCCCAAGGCAAGAGTCGCCACCACTGCCCACGCTCTGGTTGATGAAAAATCCATCGATGCATTATATATTCAACAAACCCCCAAATAACTACCCCCAAGGGTAATGTCCAAGTTAAATACTGCCCTCCAAGCTCTAGAGCAGCATTTATTGCTAGGCCAAGCAATATTGGTGGATAAAAAAAATAAGCTTGAAAATACCATAAATTCTTCCAATTACTTTTAAGGGTAGATTCTCTAGATTCTCTAGTTTCTCTAGTTTCTCTAGCTTCTCTAGCTTCTCTAGCTTCTCTAGTAATAGTTAATTCTTTCATCAGGAGATCTCCAAAATTTTTGTGGTAAGGTGGTTATACCACTTTATTTTTGAAAAATCAAAAACATTTTATGTAGCTATTTTTATTTCTTTGTAAAAAACCCTTATGCTATTAAAAAAGCTAAATCTAGATTTAATATTTGAAACAAACAAAACCCA
>JAHFUF010000068.1 GCA_023265235.1 Blastocatellia bacterium | reverse complement strand
TTAATATTTTCCTTACGTATTTACCGCTTCACAAGAACTATTTCTCCTCTTTTGCCTCAAACCCTCTTTTCATTAGCCTTTTTTAACTGACAGGGAATTGCTGGCTAACGGGTTCTACTATTCGATTCTATATGGAAGAAACCTGCTAGCTATTTTACCAGCTAGCCAAAGTAATAAACCCAAAAAAAGAAAAGTGTTATCTACTAAATTCCTTTTGTTCCTAGCTCTTTATTTATAAATTAACCTCGTTTTAGTCGAAATGAACTTATCCCATCGTGCCAAAGTCCTGAAAGCAAGGTTAGCCAAGCACTACGATTAGGATCAGGGTCTTTTCCTGCTCCCATTCGGTGAAGTTGTTGTGCATACCACATAAGTTCTACAAACCCATCAAACATTTTTATCCCTACACCATGGCGAGCAGCAGGCTGAGCATCAGCATTGCTAGCTAATATGCGGGCTGGTAGGTCTGGCTCTACTGCCAAAGGTCTAGCTAGTCCAATTAAATCTACTGTACCATCAGCCAAAGCAGACTTCATTGCCTCAGCAGTACGAAATCCACCTGTAAGCATTAAAGGAATTTTTACTTGCTTACGTACTTTTTCAGCATATTCTAGAAAATATGCCTCACGTTTTTTAGTGCTTTCCTTTTGTCCATCACCAATCATTGCTGAGGCTTCATAAGTTCCACCAGAAATCTCTAGCAAATCTATCTGCTCTTTTTCTAACTCTTGGACTACTGCCATGGATTCTTCTTGAGAAAATCCACCTTTTTGAAAGTCTTCTGAATTTAACTTAACAGACAAAATAGCTTTTTTTCCCATAGCCTTACGCGCACTTCTTACGACCTCTAATAAAAACCTGCGGCGATTTTCAGCACTACCGCCCCAATCATCTGTGCGCAAGTTGGTTAGAGGAGAAAGAAATTGATTGCTTAAATAACCATGTGCTGAATGTATTTGAACACCATCAAACCCAGCTTTTAGCGCAACTTTAGCAGTTTGGCCAAATCTTTCTATTATTTCTAGTATTTCTTTTTCTGTTAAAGCACGGGGCCTAGCAAACATCCCTACGCCAACATTAACAGCTATAGCAGAAGGGGCAACAGGTTCAGAGGAAACAAACGTAGGAGATTGACGACCAGGATGGTTAATTTGCATAATAAATTTTCCACCACGAGACTTGCCCGCTTTTGCCCACTCAGACAATTTGTCTAGATCGCGCTCATCTTCTACTACTACATTACAAGGCTCTCCTAATGCTCTGCGATCAACCATTACATTACCAGTGATATTTAACCCTACGCCTCCATCAGCCCAACGCTGGTAAAGCCGTACTAATTCGGTAGTAGGGCGATTATGATAATCGCTTAGTTGTTCGCTCATTGCTGCTTTTGCCAAACGGTTAGGAAGCTTTACACCACAAGGAAGGATTAGGTTATCATGCAAAGTTGTAATCATAGTTAAAAGTACCCTAGTAAATAAGTTTTTTTTGCTTACTAAAATAAAAATTTTTCTTAAAGCTACTATTTATTGATTAAAAACACTAATTGAATCGGCAAAAAATGTTAATAATCAACATTATACGTAACTTTCTTATTGCTTACTTATAGACAAAAGCTTAATAATCCACTTTCACAAACCATTCTTAATATTCTTAGCCAAATTAGTAAAGGTACAATTTTGTGAATAACCCAGCTAAAGTTAAAAAAGAGGGTCTAGATAAAAAAATCATTAAACTAATAGGATACTCTCCTACTTGCTTTTTATCAGGGGCAATGATTGCTGTATCAACTACTATTGCCGTTTATTTATTTCAATATTTTAATTTATCTGAAAATTTCTTAGATCAACTTGATGCTAGATATGATTATATAATGCCATATTTGATATTAATTGTTCCTCCTAGCTTATTTGGTGGTTGTTTAGTAGGCTTAGCTATTGGGTTATTTACGACTAAAATTAAACTTAATTGGCAAAAAATATTAGCTAGTTCAGCTATTGGACTGATAGTATACTTACTATCATCAGCTATTTGGAGAACAGTAGCAAATGGTAATATTGCTGACAGTTTGGATTATTTGCGTTTTTTCGCTTTACAACTATCATTTATAGGAACCTTGGTAGGTTTATTAGTCGCATTACTTCCACGGCCTGAACCGCAAAGTTAAATTATAGCTATAAGGAGTTATTATGGATCATTTTAGTAGAAGAAAGTTTATTAAAAGTACTGTACTAATGGGTGCAGCAAGTATGGTAGGTTGCAACAGTACCCCAGAAGTTGATGACGCAAAAATTTTTGCCCCTCCTCCAGCAAACTCTCCTGCTAGCACTCTAGTCGGAAAAGTCCCTACAGGAGTATTAGGAAAAACTGGTGTAACCGTTCCAATTCTATCTCATGGCGGCGGTTATGAATTAAATAATGTGATGGTAGCACGAGCATTTGACTTAGGAATTAATTACTTTGATGTCGCAGATTGTTACCTTAATGGGCAAAGTGAAGCTATCTTGGGTAAGGTTTTGGAAAAACAAGGAAAACGTAAAGAGGCTTTTGTTGTAACTAAAAATCACCCTAAACAATTCAAAGATTTACTAGTTATGGTAGATCAACGACTAACTAGCCTACGTACAGATTATTTAGATCTATATTTTATGCACCAATTGGGTGATGCTGAATATCCTAAAGAATGTGTTGATTGGCCAAAAAGCAAAGAATTAAAAGAAGTAGTAGAGGCTTTGAAAAAACAAAAGAAAATTAAATTTTTTGGATTTTCTTGCCATGCAGGAATCTTGCCTCAAGCACTAGAAGCAGCAGCAGAAGGCGGTTTTGTTGATGCCATTATGTTACGTTATAACTTTAGAGAGGTTAATAGCGATGCTCTTAACCGTGCAATTGATAAAGCTAAACAAGCTAACATTGGTCTAATTGCAATGAAAACCCAAGGCGGGCGAGTGTCTTTCCAAGAAAAAGCAGACGCTTTTAAGGAAAAAGGCTTTAACCAAGCTCAATCAACATTAAAGGCTGTTTGGGCTGATGGGCGTATGGATACGATTGTCTCCAACATGCCTTCATTACAAATTGTTCAAGAAAATGCTATGGCAGCACTACAAAAAGAGATTAGTCAAACAGAGCGTCAAATGCTTGATGATTATGCAAAAGCTACTAATCATTTAGTCTGTCATGGGTGTGATCATCTTTGTTCATCGCAAGTTAACAGTCCTGTACGTATAGGAGATACGCTACGTTACTTAATGTATCATGATAATTATGAAGAATACTCTAGAGCAAAAGATTTATTCGGTAAATTACCTTTAGAAGCTAGAGAGGCAATTTTTACTACTGATTTCAAAATGGCTGAAGCAGCCTGTCCATATAATTTAGAAATTGGCAAAATGATGCACAAAGCGGCTCATAAATTGGCTTAAATCTACTTGGCTTAATATAGTAGCTTGATCAAAGCTAAATCAGTTGGTCAAGCAAATCTTACTTAATTTATAGCTATCTAAGTATTTTATCTATTAGTTTAATACTGTTAAAAGGTCATTTTTGCAAGTTTTAGCAAGAAAATTTGCATTAAATAGCGACAAACACTAGAAATAAAGTAAATAAGTGTATAAACTATCGCGATAGAATAAGTTAGATTAAAATAGGGAGCACATTACTGATGGCACGATCCACTACTAAGACTACTAAAGAAGCTACAAAAAATAATAAAGCTAAGAATGAAACTCCAATTACACCAGCTACAACCAAAGCAAAAGCGGTTAAAGTAGCTCCTCCACCGGCACCTAAGCCTAATACTATTACTAGGTTAGAATTAGCTCAAGAAGTAGCTAAGGCTGTAGGGAGTATGATGGAAATAACCAACCGAGACGCAGAAGCTATTGTGGCAGAGATAATTCAATCCATGATAGATGCACTCCAAGAAGGAAATGAGATTGAAATCCGAGGTTTTGGATCATTTCGACTACGTAGCCGCCGGGCAAGACGTGGCCGTAATCCTAAAACAGGTGAATCTGTAGATGTCCCAGCTAAACGGGTTGTTTACTTTAAGATGGGCAAAGATCTTAAACATTTCTTAACTCAAAATGCTTAATAAATAAACGAGCCACTTAATTTAATAAGCGGCTCGCTTTACTTTCTTCAACTTTATTTAACTCTAGCTTGAACTTCATTAAATTTAAACTATTAACAAATAATAGCTTTATTTCTCTATATTATTGATTATCAGACAAACGCTCTAACAATTCTGTAGTAGAATGGTCTTTTGGATCACCAACAATAGCAACCCTACCGCCATAACTACTTACAATTTCACGTTCTGGTACATTATCTAAAGTGTAATCTGTTCCTTTAGCATGAATATCTGGCTTAAGTAAAAGTAGGAGTTCAGTTACTGTAGGAGTATCAAAAATCGTAACATAATCAACACAAGCTAGTGCTGCAATAATTTCAGCACGCTCAAGTTCAGAAGTTAAAGGTCTATTACTCCCTTTAAGTTGACGAACTATACGATCACTATTAATTGCTACTACTAGTATGTCTCCTAGATTTTTAGCTGAAATAAGATACCGAATATGACCAACGTGCAATAAATCAAAACAACCATTAGCAAAAACTATCTGTTTATTCTCATTACGCGCTTTAGAAAGTTCTATTTTTAATTTTGTGTCTACTAATATTTTATCTAAATAGCTATTTTTCATACTGTTCTAAATCACTAGTAATAGATTTGAGTAATTCTTTTTGAGCAGTACGTAAGAAAAAATGCTCACCTTGAAATATTTCTACCCTACATTTATTACTAGTATGTTGTTGCCAAGAACATAGTTCCTTTTCGTCTATTAGATGATCGTCTTTACCATTAAAAACAGATATAGGGCATTCTAGAGGTTCTCTTGGAGTATAAGAATAAGTTTCACAAACAGAAAAATCTGATTTTAGTAGAGGTATTAGTAATTGCATGAACTCGTCATTTTCTAACACTACACTAGGAGTGCCATTATAGATTTTAAGTTGTTCTTTAAATTCTTTTTCTGGTAGTAAATGAAACTTATCTGGCTCTGGGATATGTGGAGCAAAACGTCCAGCAACAAAGAGATGTTTAGGAGTTAAATTATTGTTTTTTCTTAAATAACAAGCTAGCTCATAAGCTATCCAAGCCCCCATACTATGACCAAAAAACACAAAAGGTAAGTCAAAATAAGGCATTAAAGCTGTAGCTGTAGCTGTTATTAGCTGTTCCATTATTGTAAATGGTTTTTCTTGAATTCGGTTTTCACGCCCTGGAAGTTGAACTGGACAAACCTCTGTCCAGGTGGGTAAGCCTTCAGTCCAAGTCCTAAAAATCGAAGCTCCTCCCCCAGCATATGGAAAACAAAACATTCTTAGCTTTGCTCTTGGGTTTGGTTTATAACAACTTAGCCAACGAGTATTTTCTTTCATTTATTATTTTTACTCCTCTTTTGTTTAAAATGTTCCTAACAGGACATTAAGAATATTCTTTATTTTCAATAAGTTACAAAACTAATTCCATGTATTATTTAATTAACTTGCTTTTTTCTATAACCTTAAAAGCCAGTATTCTAGCATAGTTAAGACATTCTTAGCCTCTTTAACTATCTGAAAATAATCTAGCTTAATAGGGTTCACAAATTTTACATATTTTACCTTGCTATTATCTTGCCAGTATCTTGCTAGCAAACAAAACTTTTTAATACTTTTGACTAAAGCAACCCTTCCATACTTTAATTTAATCGCAAAGCCCTCAAACTTATTGAGTTCCAGTTTTGAAACCTTTAGTTCCAAAATCGCACATTATAGATAAGGAAAATAAACATTTTATCAATTAATCTATTGATAGTAAAAGAGTTTACTTACGGCACAGTAATTGTTTGTAGTTATATACAATCCAATTTAGCTAAGTAGTTTTTGATTATACAGAGGAAAATTTATGCAAATATTGTGGCAAAACCTACGTTTTGGCGTCCGCATACTTACCAAACAACCCTTACTCACAATAATAGCTATTATCACTCTTGCGCTAGGTATTAGTGTAAATACTACGATGTTTAGTGTTGTTAATGGTGTTCTTTTACGTCCACTACCATTTCATAACCCTGAGCAATTAGTTATTTTGGATGAAGCCTCTCCTAAAAAAGGACTTGATTCAATGGGGCTTTCCTATCCAGATTATGTTGATTGGCAGAAACGTAGTAGTAGTTTTGAAGCTCTAGCCATAGTAAGTGAAGGAGCCTATACTCTTTCTCAAGACAATGTATCAGAACATATTAAAGGAGCTTTTGTTAGTGCTTCTTTTTTTCCATTAATTGGAGTCAAAATTCTTCAAGGGCGTGTGTTTTTTGAAGAAGAAGACAAACAAGGTGCGACTTTAACAGCCGTTATTAACGAAACTCTTTGGAAAAGAAAGTTTGCGACTACTCCCAATATTATTGGTCAAACAATAAAACTTAATGGTGAAATAGCCACAATAGTTGGGGTTGTTACTTCAGATTTTAGATTTCCTGGAAATGCTGAAGTTTGGGCACCATTTCGTTTGCCTTACACAGAAGATACTCGTGGAAGCCGGTTTTTACTTGGTGTTGGTCGGTTAAAGCCTAATATAACTATTGAACAAGCTGAAGCAGAATTAAGCAGTGTTTCCGAGCAGCTTACTAAAGAACACACCCAGACTAATGCAGATGTTCAAAGTGTTATAGTTTCTTGGCGTGAAGCTTTTGTAAGTGATATTCGTCCAATGGTTCTACTTTTATTTGGAGCAGTAGGTTTTGTTTTGTTAATTGCTTGTTCCAATGTTGCTAATTTGATGTTAGCCCGTCTAGGCACACGATCAAGAGAAATGGCAGTACGTGTTGCTTTAGGGGCGAGTAGAAAACAAATTATTGGTCAGCTTTTTATAGAAAGCCTTTTACTTTCTTCCGTTGGTGGTTTTTTAGGTTTAATTTTTAGCATTTGGAGCATAGATTGGCTTATTGTCTCAATTCCTGACATCTTCCCTGTTTGGATAAAATTTAACTTAGATTGGCGTGTTTTAGGATTTACTTCTATTGCTGTAATAGCAACTGCAATGATTTTTGGGCTTATTCCTGCTTTGCAAGCTTCAAATCCAAAACTTTCTGAAATTCTAAAAGATGGTGGACGTGGTTCTTCAAATAGTAAAAACCTGTTGTCTAGTGTCTTAGTAGTCAGCGAAGTTGCTCTAGCATTGGTTTTACTTGTTGGTGCTACTTTAATGATGAAAAACTTTGTCAATTTGCGTCAAGTCAACCCTGGATTTGAAACAGAAAATATTTTGACAGCACAACTTGAATTACCAAAAATTGAGTTTGCTAAAGAAGAGCAAAAAATCAGTTTCTATCAACAGCTATGGCAACAACTTAATACCATCCCAGAAGTTGAGTCTGTCGCTTTAACTTCAAACTTACCATTTAGCAATTCTTATTCTGGTCGAGGTTTTACAATAGAAAATCAACCTACAGGGTATGACGATTTACCTATTTGCCACTTTTCTGTTATCAGTCCAAACTATTTTCGTACAATAGGAATGACTTTATTACAAGGACGTGAATTTACTGAAGCTGATACTTTAGAAAGTACAAAAGTAGCCATTATTGATCAACAAATAGTCAATCGATTTTTCCTACATGAAGACCCTATAGGCAAACGATTTAAGTTTGGTGGCCCCAAAAGTGATGTTCCTTGGGTTACAATTGTTGGTGTAGTAAACACAATTCATCATACAGATCTAAAGAAATTTACTAGAGTGAGTATCTACAGCCCTTATCAACAAAATGCAACACAAAGAATAACAATAGTTGCACGAACAAAAAGTGTTTTTAATTCTCTAACACCTGCGATAAGAAATAAGTTGTCTAAACTTCATCCAGAAATAGCACTCTACGAAGTTAGCCCTATGAAAGAAGTAGTAGCTAATTCGATTTTAGGTGAACAATATATGGGGTTTTTGTTTGGAGGTTTTGCTTCACTAGCTTTAATTCTTTCTGCAATAGGCATTTATGGGGTGATTTCTTGGTCTGTAACACAACGTACTCATGAGATAGGTATCCGCATTGCTCTAGGAGCAAAAGAAAGTGATGTACTTAAACTAGTAATATACCAAGGAATGAAACTAGCCATCATAGGCACAATTATTGGTATATTAATATCGCTAGGAGTAATTACTATAATGAAAAGTTTACTTTTTGAAGTAAGTGCCAAAGATCCAATGGCTTTTCTAATTGTGCCTTTATTACTACTTGGAGTTGCTTTTTTTGCCTGTTATATTCCAGCACGTCGTGCAACTAAAGTAGATCCAATAGTTGCGCTTAGAGTAGATTAATAAATAGTAGACATTACCTGGAATAATGAAAAGTAAGGGCGAACAGTTCGCCCCTACATCTGAATATTTTATTTTACATTTTTAACTAATACTTATTCTAAGGATATTTACTTCTGCAAATCAATTAAAGTAGCAGCATTAGAACCAGCAACTTGAGGCATTTTGCCATCCCATTTCTCAATCTTTTTGTACTCAACTAAACTAGGAGTAATAGATTCGGCTAAGAGTCTGTTAGATTTAGCCTGGGCTTCAGCACGAGCAAGTATTGATTTAGCTTCACCTTCAGCTTCAATTACTTTTTGTTGAGCTTCAAATTCTTTCTTTTGTAATTCATTTTGTGCCCTTAGAGCTTCTTGAGCCATAGTATTTTTAGCTTCAATTGCTGTAACAATAGACTTAGGAGCACGAACTTCATTTAAGGTAAACTGTTTAACAATAAACCCATATTCACCTAATCGGTTTTGTAACTCTATTTGAGCTTGAGCTACTATTTGAGCTTTATCTTTGCCTAGAAAATTAACAACTTCTGTTTTACCAATAATTTCTTGTAGAGATTGTCTAATAGTTTGTTTAACAAAACCATGAGTAATTGTTTCTATGTCTGTCCTAAAAGAATTATAAAGATGAGGAACTTTGGTAGGCTCTAATTCAAAAGACAGTGACACATCACAACTAATTGGCTGTCCTTCTACTGAATTAACATTTATTTCTTCATTATTAGGGCTACCTTCTTTTGGATCTTTTGTTAATACTAAGGTTTGCATATAAACAGGATATTCTTCTATTTCTTGTAAAACAGGCAATTTAAAATGAAACCCTACTCCTAATGGCTTAGTTGCTACCCCACCGCCACTACGTTGAATTAATACACCCACATGCCCTGGATTTATTAATTTTACTAGGCTAGATAGTGATATAAGTATTATCAAAGTAACTACACTAATTAATATTAGTTTTTTGTGTTGTTTACTAAACCCAGTGTTTTCTGAATACATATTGATTTCCTTTATAAATGATTTCTTTTACTGCTTTTACGACGGCCTTCATTATAGGCTTAAGACTATTAGCTTAATGGACAAATAGAGATTGATTCGACCAACAAACAAAGGGGCTACTAGTTTTTAACAAGTAGCTCATTACGTAATTTTTCTAGTTCTTTAAGATGATCGCTATCATGCTCAATCATTTTTTCAATTAATTGTCTTAAAGAAATAATACCAACATATTCCAAATTACCAGAACGTTGTTCAAGCATTTCTGGGGTTAGACCTTCTATAGACTTAATGCTAGAAGAACGTGCTAGTCTAAATTCTTCCAAAGCAGAGTTTAGATTATAAGAGTTATATTGACGTTCTTGTGCAAGTCGTGTACCGTCTACATCAAGTAATAAAGGCAATTCTTCTGTAAGTATTCTATTTATTCTAATTATGTAAGCTTCTGTTTCTATATCTCGCAAATGACATACATTTTCTAATATTGAAAATTGTTCTTGAGATGGCTTCCAAGTTTGGTGATTGGATTCTATGCCATCAGTTATTTCTCTAACTTTGTTTGGTGTTTGACTCAAAGACTCTATTGTTTTGGCTAGGTTTAGTAGTAACATGTCATTATCTCCCTATATATTTACTTAAATAAAAATATATATTATATAGATTATCGATTATTTTTGACTGTTTTTTATTTGCTGTTTTTAATTTCTGTATTTTAAGTAGATTGGTATCAATCGATGATTTCTTTAACCCTACCTACTTCTCCGCTTTGGATACGAACTTTAATTCCATGAGGATGAAAAGCAGATTTTGTCAAAATATCTTTAACGACTCCTTGGGTCATTTTTCCTGTTCGCTGATCTTGTTTTAGCACTATATTTACTTTAATACCTGGGGCTATTTCTTTGTTTTGCTGGTTCTTCATCTTTTAAAACTCCTTGATTCTATAATGATTATTTTGCAGCTTAGCTGTAAACCACCATATCAAGCAAGCATTCTTATCTATAGTGTTATCTGCCTTTTCTCATTTTTACCCTAAATAATTACTTAAGCTATGCACGCTTTTTTGCACAAAACTCCATATTTTGTAAATGAAAGGCTACAGATGTTTCACTTTTATCTTTTACTTGAGTTTTTGGTAAAGGCTTTGCTAGAAAATCATTATCAGCAGATTTATGGTTTTCTCTGTTTACAATACTAGGGTTTGTTGAGGATGAATCAATGCTTTGATTTACACTTGAAACAAGGCTTGGAATTGTCATTATGCGTTGAGTAATAATTGCATCCCTACTAGTAGTTACCTTATTAGGTAGCTGTACTTTCCCTGTCGTAGCAGCTTTACTTGGCCGAGAAAGAGAGTTCATGCCAATATGCTTGTTATACTCTTGTTTTTGAATTGGGTTACTCAGTATCCTAAACGCATTGTTTAGCTGTGAGGTTATAATTTGAAGTTGAGCTTTTACCTCAAGGCCATATTTTAACATTTCGATTTGCCTCTCTGGGTTGAATTGTTGAGATAAACGATGAAATGCAGTGTTTAGAGTTTCTTGAGAGGAATCTCGCTCCACTCCTAGTACTTGATAAAACGTTGCGCCATCTTTAATTGAGTTATATTTAACTTCAATTTCATAACATAGGCGCATTGCTACTTTTTGAGAATCCTCAGAATTACTTGTTTCAGATAGATTAGGATAATTAAGAGTTTGTTTAACCTTGGGGTTTGTAGGACTAACACATTGTTCCTTTTCTTTAATAAAATCAGTAAATTTTTTCTCACAACTAATGAATGTGTTAATTGCCTGTGTAAGCTTTTGAAAAATATATTCTAACTCAAAGCTAAAATCTAAATGATAATCAGTTACCTGAGTTTGCCTTGTAGGATGAAATTTTTTAGCCAAACGCTGATAGGAATTTTGCAACTCTTCAATAGTAGCATTATCATCAACCTCAAAAAGCTCATAAACTGAAACACAAGAACTAATAGCTTTCATCTTTGAATTAATTTCATAAAAGAATTCCATAATAGATCTAGTATCAAGAGAGCTATTGCTAACCCCAATACTAGGAGTTAATAAAGAGTCGCTTTCATTAAGAGCCAAATTTTTTAGAATCCCAGTCTGAAGTAACGCACAAATGGTCGTTAACACAATAGGCTCAGGGATAGAACCTAGTTTAATCAATGTATTTGTCGTATAGGATGTGCTATCTAAGCAAGATATAATAAAAGCTTCTTCAGGTCTTAAGTCTAGTAGCTCATAAATCTTACTAGGTGGTTTATTTAGGTGTAATGGTGCATCTAAATTTCCTATCATTTGCTTGATAAAAATAGGGTTTTCGATAGACATAATACTTTCATATAACAATTGTATTGTTGGTTTTGAAATCTCTATTTCAGAACCTAGTTCTTTATACTCTTGAAAGACTATCTCTGGCGACTGCCAAGTTAAGATTGACCTAATAATATTTGAAACCAAAATTGTTGCTAAGCTTTTTAGCTTATTCTCGTCTAGATAACCCAACTTAATCAAAATTTTACCAAGCGGTAATCTATACCGTTGTACAAGCCTATTAGCTAGGCTCAGTTGCTCATAGGTTATTTGTCCAAGGTTAATGAGAAATTCGCTAAGTTGCTCTTTAGGAATGTTGCTAGTAGCAAAAACAATCCTTCCAGAACTAAAGTTAATACTTTTAACAATGTCATCATTTTTGAAGGTTAGAGTGCCTGTACATTTAGTTTTATAGTAGTCATTTAGTAACTGAGAAATAGACATTTTCTTTTGAGAAAAATTCTGTAAAGCTAGTGTAGGTTTATTATTAGATTTAGTCTCTAGCGTCATAATATTTGGTGTTGTATTCATAAAAAAGTCTCCTATTTAGCTAAATCTATTATCGGGCATTTCTCTAAACACTTTATAAATCAAATCTACTTTAATAACCAAGAAGTTTTTGATAATGCAATCTCTAAGCCCTGCTTAGTATAAAACCCTTAGCAGTTAACTTATTATTATTGATAAGGTTAAAAATATAATAAAAGGTTGAAGGAAGTTTTTCTAGTTTAGTTGTGGCATTTTGGTGAGGCAAAAATCCCCACCATAATGTAACGTAGAAGAGATACAGCAATTTTCTGTTTAGA
>JAHFUF010000620.1 GCA_023265235.1 Blastocatellia bacterium | reverse complement strand
TTTTACAAGGGCATCAAATACAGCAACAATATTTTCATTAGAGATAAATAAATCAAAACCCTCTTCGCCTGTACGTGAATGTTTAACTGCTGTTAGACGATACCCAGCAATTTGTGTTTCTGTTATCTGTAATTCTTGCTGTAGTTTATCAATATTAGCAGCACTAAGTTTGTTTAAGAGTGGTCGAGCTAAAGGGCCTTGTAAGGCTAGTAAAGAGCTTGCTTCCGTAATATCTGTTACATTAAATTCACCAGCAGGGCTATATTTTTCTAAATGATAATAGATTTTTTCTCTAGTACTAGTAGGAACATCTAGTAAAATAGAATCTTCAATCATGTAAATAAAGCAATCACTCAAGATATGTCCACGAATGCTTAAGAAAGCAGCAAAAATACCATGGCCTGGTTGCATTGATTTAACATCATTACTTACCAAGTTATGTAAAAATTGGATACGGTTTTTCCCTGTGATTTCAATACGCCCTCGGTTAGAAATATCCACTACACCAACACCAGTTCGAATAGCCTGATATTCTTTCCATTTATCTCCATAATTAGCACTTAGTTCCCAACCAAGTTGTTCTATAGTTTGGGCACCTAATCTAGCATGTTCTGTTGCTAAAGCAACTCTAGCCATAAAAATTTCTCCTCAAAAAATCCTACCCTAGCATCATTATTTTTCTTCTTTTGGTTTTAATACTTTAATTTCTGTTACTGATGTTGGTAGTAGTTCGTTATATTTAATCTCTAATCGTTGGCCTTTTTGTATATCAGAAAAAGCTAATTCTTTCTTACCAATAACCTTAAACAAGCTTTTTTCTGCGTAAATAGAAGTCCGTTTACTAGCGCGATATTTAAATTTATCGCCAGTAATTTCATCTGTTCCCTTAAAAGTAAGCTCATCAGAATCAACAGATTCTACTATTATAATAGTTTTTAGCTCTCTACGAATTTTAGGGGCTGTATTAGGTAATTTACCTGTCCCGTAAGAACCTTGTGCAAAACCTTCTATAGCTAAAGAGAATAAAAATACCAAAGCAACAAAAATAAATAACACTCTACGCATAATTTAGTACTCCTGATTTAGACCTGATTAAAAAGGTAGGTTTATTATAAGTGCATTATTAAACGCCTTTCAACCTTGAGATGGGAAAACCCTACTAAGATTTAGAAAGTTCTTTGGAGTTATGTCTAAAGAGATCTGTATAGTATTTAAAAATATGCATAAAAGGCTGAACAGGTTTTCCTACTAAGTCTATTTCTGCTTGTTGTTGTAAGCTTTGGAGCCAATCTTGTATAGCTACGGCTTGGTTGCGATAAGGGCTTAGGTCACAAGCAAGTTCATAATAAACAGCACTTTCTCCTGGTTGAAGTTTTCTAGTTTTTTGTTTTGAGCGTAAAAAGCTATGCACACTTAATTCATCAGCAATCATATCTGCCACAATTTCACATATTGCCTCACGTTCACTTGTAGCAACACTTGTTTGAGCAATATAGAGAAAAAGATTATAAAATCGTGTAGCTTTGGCTGATTTTAAGTTATCAACTATTTTACTTTCTAAAATATCCAATGCTGGTATTTCTAGATTAACCCCGCGAATAATAAAACCTTCATGTTGGCTTAAAGCTATTTGCTTTTTCTGACTGTTATTATTACCAACAGAAATTTCTATTACTCCTCGACACGCAAGAGAAAAAAGTGCTGTCACTAGTAATAATGCTGCTAGACGTTCACGTTCAGCACTAAAATTACCATGCATTTGTCGCCCTCTTTGGCCTGATAATAGAGCAGGAACAAATCGTTCTACAAACAAGTAAATAATTGCGTTTGGACTTAACTCATAAACTGGCGCAGAAAAAGAAGGTTGCTTGGTAGAAGGAAAGGCTAAAAACTTGCTGATACTTGTTCTTTCCGCCGTTTCTCCTATTCCTGCTTGTTCAAAGGCTTTATCTATATCAACTTGTTCAAAAATCTGGATTTCTTCAATACTCTTTTGACTAGCTTCATCAAAGGCTTCTCCAACATAAAAAGACTCTGAAGCTAATGGCCTAGTAACAATATTACCCTCTTCTATACGTAAGGTTGGAGCGATTAAACTAGGAATAGAATATACTGGTTCTGTAATGCCATAAGACTTGTTAAAGGGCTTAGACTTATCTTTGGCCACCTCATAAACTGTAGTATCGATAGGGGTTTCTCTAGAATAGCCAGAAGTCTCTGGAAATGCTCCTAATGTTTCTTCTAATTTAATAGGAGTAGAAACAGACTTTTCAGAACCAGAAATAAGCTCATCAGAACAAGGTGATTCTGATGAATTTGAAAAGCTCCCAAGTGTTTCTTTCATTTTTATTAAGAGCGATTGAGGGTTCTCCTCTACAGGTGGAGGTGTAGGATCACTTGAATAAAATGGTTCTGGTGGGCTTGGTAACGCAGCCAAAGTGTCATTAGGTACAAAAATAGGTGAATAGGTAGTTATTGGTGCTGGTGTAGGATCGCTTGAATAAAATGGTTCTGGTGGTATAGGTAGTGCACCTAGAGTGTCGCCTAACTTAAAAGCTAAAGTTCTTGATCTCTCCAATGTAGGTGCTAGAACTGAATCGCTTGAATAAAACGCCTCTGGTGCTACAGGCAACGCGGCCAAAGTATTATCCGCCCCAGATTTAGTAGTATATTTGTTGATTGGTGGTGGAGTTGGGTCACTTGAGTAAAAAGGCTCTGGTGGTATAGGTAAACCTGAGGCTGTACTATTTGCTTGATTTATTTGATTGAGTAGAGATTCACGATATTTTGCTAATTGTGCTGAAAGCTGTATAGCCAAAGCGATTACCGAGCTATGCCTTTGTGAACTACGTTTTTCTAAAGCCTTAATAATTATTGACTCTAAGGTTGGAAGAATATCTGGGCGTATCTCTCGCAGTGAAGGAGGAGTTACACCAATATGTTGCATTTTTAGCATTGGATAACTTCCACCAGTAAACGGCGGATTACCTGCTAATAAATGATAAAGAATAGCACCAATTGCATAAACTTCTGAGCGTAGGTCTATTTGGTCACTAGTAAACTGTTCTGGCGCAAAATAATAAGGCTTACCTAATACATAGTCTCTTTGCATAGGGGAAAGCTGAGAAATTAAACTAGGAACTTTTAGCCGCACTATACCAAAATCCACAACCTTAACAAGCTGCTGTCCGTCTTTGCCACTACAAACAAAAATATTACTAGGCTTTAAGTCTAAATGATAAACTCCACTACGATGAGCATTTGCTATTGCTTCACAAACCTTAGAGCTAACACTTAATGCTAGTTCTAAGGAAAGTTGTTTTTGTTGTTGTAGTAACTCGGCTAAAGTAGCACCAGATAAATATTCCATTACAAAATAAAGTATATTTTCTTCTGTTTGGCCAAAGTCAAAAACTTTTACAATATTGACATGATCTAGAGAAGCAAAAGCGCGAATTAGTGTAAGAAACCTCTCTGGTAAGCTTGGATCAGCAGTAACAAGATTTGGAGAAATGACCTTAATGGCTACAACCTCTCCTGTCTTCATCACAGTGGCTTGAAAGACAATTCCAACTCTACCAATACCTATTTTTTTGTCTAATCGATACTTATTATCAATGACAGACGCACCAGGAATTAAGTCTAGTAATAGAGATTTATCGTTATTACAAACCTCCATGCGATCGCCAAAACAAGTATGGCAAATAGGACATTCTTTCATAAATCAGCCTTCATCTTAAAAAACT
>JAHFUF010000619.1 GCA_023265235.1 Blastocatellia bacterium | reverse complement strand
TGATTAGCTTGATTAAAATACCTTAGGTCTGTTGGTAGATGAATAATAGAGATACTCATAGTTAATATCCTCCTTCAACCCAAAAGCCCATATCACAACGAACAGTAAATCTACGATCATAGAAAAAGTGCTTCTTGAGATAGAGTTTGGCTTCTACTGGCTCATTCATAGACTCACAATACATACTTTCTTCAAAGTACTTTGTTGCCAAAGTGTTACATTTATTGGTTAATGTAATGTTCTTAAGCATGGAAGTACCTTGTTGAGTAGCTACTTCAAGGCTATTAAACCATTGTGACCAATGCACTTTGCCTTCATAGATTATTACTGCAAAGTAGGAATTGATTTGAATTTGGCTTTGACGGACTTCTAAAGTGAAAATAGATTCTTTTAGAGTAAATAGTACTAGCATAGGCTCTCCTTTGATTTTAGTTGAAAATTAGATTGTTATTAGGTATTTCTTTAGGTAGAAAAGACAGAGAATGGGTGAAGGACAAAAGAGCTTAAAAGCTTGTTACTGATAGCTTACAAGCTCCTTTGTGATGAGAAAACAAACCATCCACAGACAAAACTTCGCCCAACAATGCTTTTGTTTTAAGAAGCAAAAGTAAGCTAGTAGAATTTTTTATCTAGAATGATTTGCTTTGAATTAGTAGATTAAGAGTAAGGATTTATTGGAAGTCAGATTAGGTCAGATTAGGTCAGATAAATCAAAGTGGAAATGTAGCTAAAACTACTAGTTTTTAATTTCTAGCTTTGATTCAACCCTCTCAAGACGCTCTTCTATATCAATAATATCTTTAGCTAAAGCTGCAACATCTACTTGAGCATGTTTGCGGTAGAAGTTTACATCTTTTTCTAGTTGACGAAACCGGGACATGAGTTCTTGACGAAACTCTTGAGAAGACTGTTCCGACCTTTCTTGATTTTGTTTAAGAGTGGCCAAATCAGCTTCTATTTTATCAAGACGCTCTAGGACACTTTGCCAGATAGGACGAGTATCATGTAGTTTTTGGTCAACTTTGTTGTCTAAAGCTTCAACTTTATCTTCTACAGACTGCAAGCGAGTAGCAAAATAGACCATATTGTTTTCTATTCCACTTACTCTCAACTTAAGATCTTGTACATCTGTTTTAACTATTTGCATATCAGCAGTAAGAGTATTTACTTGAGTTAAAACCAAACGTAAAAGGCTGAGAACTTCAGAATCTTGATCATTATTAGACATAAATTATCCTCCATAGATATTAGAAATTTAGCATTGCTGCTATTAGATTGTAAAATTGTATTTAGTTGGAGTTGTGTTGATATTGACAAGCAGTAGAAGCTAAAACAAAGTATTTTTAGTAATCATAACCACATAGCTACCATCAGGTAACTTGCGACTAGTACCGCCAACACTTTTTAACCACTTAGAAAAAACTCTGGAAGTTGTAGAGGCAAATTTAGCTATTGATGCTTCTGATATGCTTGATGCTAATTCCCCTCCAAGATTAAGCAGGTCATAAGCATGATAAATATGCTCTATGTCTTGCCAGCTATCTTGTGGTGGGTTCAGTGCCATAATGCTGTAATTTTCTTGATGTTGTAGAAAATCATCCTTAATGGCTTCATATTCTAGAGCACTTAAGATCCCGCCAAAGTGCTTTTCAACTTCATCAACTTCATCAACTTCATCAACTTCATCAACTTCATCAACTTTGTCAGATAAAGTTTCATGTAGGTTTTCGGATAACACTTCAGTTAAGCTCTCAGTAAGATTAGCATCTATAGTAATATCAACAGCAGCAACAACATTAACACCTAAAATATTATTTTCTATAGAAGTAGAATCAGGTTTGTTAATTACTACCATTCTAGTTGCTACACCAGTAGAGCGTTCAGAATCAAGAAAGCTTCCATTAGCTAACTTTTCGCTAGTACCTCCAAGAGATTCAAGCCAATTGCGAAACGAGATAGATTCTTTATCCATACGGAAAAAAGCCCCTTCTCCCATTATTGCAACTACTTTTCCTCCTAGATTAAGTAGAGAATAAGCGTGTTTTACATGATGGATATCTTGGTAGTCCTCAAACGGTGGATTCATTATGATACGGTCATAGTTTTGTTGATGCTCAAGAAAATTCCATCCTACTAACTGATGCCCTTTGGCTATCAAGATTTCTCTCAAACGAGAATTAATCTCAATTACTGAAAGGTTAGCTTGAGGGTGTCTTTCTCTAATCACATCAGCTATGTTGCCCTTGCCACCATTAGGCTCAAGGATGCTCATACCATCTTCTTTAATATCAGCAAGTTCTAGCATTTCTTCTACAATAGATGTAGGAGTAGGAAAATATCCATTGATTTTGCAACCAATTAACTCACGTTCCATTTCTTTTATAGGATCAGCTTTTGGAGTATCTATACGAAGCGGTAAATACTCTCTTAATGCTGCCCTGAGACTAGGTAAGTCTGTTAGTCCAATTAGTTGTAGTCTTTGATAGTTAGCTAATCTGTCAATCATCATATCAGCTAGCCAATTATCTACTCTTTTTAATTTATAGATAATCTTTTGAAAGTCTTTGATCAATAATGGAGATTTAACCACTATATAGCCACGTTGTTTTTCCTTTGCAGTAAACAACTTAGCAAATCTATTGGTTATAAGGGTCAATCCTTTGATTTTCTTTTCAGAGACTTTTATTAAATTATCTATATGTAGAGTTGGGTATGGGTATTCTACAAAATCAACATCTGCTAACTCTGGCTCTAGGTATTTAATATCCTCATAACGTTCTCCTAGTTTGCTTCTTCTTTCACCTTTAGCACGATTAAGAATGCTTTCTAGGGTTTCAATATGAGTTTTAGCTCTAACACCAGATAAAAACTTACTTTCACCTGATTCTATTGCTTGAGCAATTCGAGCAATAGTACTAGCTAATTGCAAATCTTCTCTAGCGTCAGTTTCTACAGATTTGGCCATCCTAGCACGCCTAGCAGTATTAACCTTTCTATCACGCGCTAAAGTTTCTTCTGCTTTTTCAGTTAAATTCTCAGCCACTTCTTCTAGATGTTCAACCGCATTATTTTTAACTTCTTCCTGACGTTCTTTTAACTGATCAAGACGAGAAACATCGCCTTCTTTAAGCAGCATAAACTTTTCAGCTTGTTCTTTTTCATTGAAAGTAAAGCCACTAGGAGATACAGAACCATCAATCTTATTACGCCAAGCTTTGGCATAATTACCTTCAAGCATTCGAGCCTTTTGACAGAGTTCTTCAAAAACTTCTCTAGATACTTTTTGGCTCATAGTCACAATAAAAACATTATGTTTTCTATGAGTGTGAAAGTACTGCACTAGGCTAAATTCAACATTTTCTAGAGACACTTTGCTAATAAGTGCTTTTTTAGCTAGTTCTTGTTCTTGCTTCTTAAGACTAGAAAGTCCTCTAATCTCATCCCAAACAATCTTTTGTTCTCTAGAAAGTTTATCCTCGCCTTGGTAGTCAATGAAGATTTCAAATTCTTTCCTAGTTTCAGGATTAGTTAGAGCTTTGTTTAAGAACTCTTCTTGCTCCTGAAGTTTTTTAGCTCTTTGTTCTATTAGCTCATCAGTAACTTTGTAGACCTGGCGACGCATTGCATCGCTATAGGTTTCTGAGAAAGGTTGATAACCAAAGGATTCTGAGAGTAGAAAGCCCATTAAAATACGCTCATATATTTTCTCAATTAAGTATTCTTTTTTCTCACTACGATAAAAAGAA
>JAHFUF010000618.1 GCA_023265235.1 Blastocatellia bacterium | reverse complement strand
CTTAAAACAAGTTCATAAATATTTGTTTTACTGGCCTATTTGTAATTTTTCTTGACCAAGAGCGTAACCGAGCAATGATAGGAATATTAGATGAAAAAAAACATGAAACACAATTTTTAGTAAATGGAAAAGCTCTCAAAATAGGCGACAAAAATTTTACTGAAAGCCAAAAAAGATGGCAAGTAAAACTATATGTTGAGAGTCAAAACCTCCTCTCTATATCTCGCGGAGGAACATTTGAAAAGGGAGATGCTTTTGATTATTTTGTAGATCTAGAAAAACTTGAAGGTTGTGGAAATAACGAGACATTACCGCTCAGGCATGAATTTTTTAAGGGGCGTTTTTACTTAAATGCGGGTGAGTTCAAGGCAGATGCAGATAAAAAAGCTTTTGAGAATTCAGTAGTCGATTTTGTACGTCAAGATTCTCGAATGCCACTTTCTACTTGGCGACCACGCCCTATTGCACAATCACTTCAAGTCACTATTCCTCTTATAGGTGTAAAAAAGGCTGAACTGCAAATTGGAAATAATTTTGATTTTATATCTGTACCATTGGATATTAGTAAAGATGTAAAAATAAGCATTGATAATGAATGTGGAAGCACGTCAGAAGGTATTAGAGATACTGATTTTGTAGCATTTTATAAACTGATAGCTGACAATAGAACTCCTGCCGTGCCAGTTAGGGTAAGTTCAACCTTGCAAACACCTTCAATCAATGTTGACTCATCAAATGCAGTCCATACAGAAACACCAGATAACATTAAACCAGATATTATTGTTACTAGAACGTTACACACAATGTGTGGAGGGATACTTTGTGGCAATACAGAAAGCTTTTAAAATTTCCTGTACTTCCTGTACAGGCCATAAGACATAGAAGAAATAAGAAAGCTGACTTAAAAAAAGTCAGTAGCTAAAATTTTGAGTCAGCTTTTTTATAGCAAATTAAAATGTCTAAAAATTAAAAGTCACAGTATTAGAAGTAGTGCCCCCTACTGTTACTGTCACAGTGTTTTGACCTTTTTTGAGAGCAAATTTCTTTTTGCTACCTTTAAGGTCAATTTTAGTGTCTGTTTGACTACTAATTGTGTTAGTTACATCCAAACCATTTACTCTAACAAGTACACCTGAAGTACCAAACCCTAAACCTAAAATTGTCAAAGTTGGCTTAGTAAAAGATGCATTGGTAATCATCAGGCTACCAGCCACAGCTACATTAAACATAATTTGGTCTGTTAGTCCGCCTGCATTAGTAGCACGAACCACCACTACACCACTTTGAGCACCCATTGGTGGGGCAATACGAATTATTCCATTACCATTGCCATTATCAGTAAGCGTCACATAGCCTGGAGCATTTCCTAAAGAAAGGGTTAAACCTGTTTGGCTAGTAGGATCAACTACAGTGACATTAATTGTCGCAGATTCTCCAGGTTTTACGGCTTGATCAGCAATTGGAGTTAGTTTTGGAGGTCTAAGTGTTTGTACAACACTAACTTTAACTATCTGAGTGCGTACTACTTGACCAGATGTGCCTGTAATAGTGACACTAAAATCACCTAATGTAGCATTAGTAGCAGCATTAACGGTCAAAGTTGAATTACTACCAACATTTACACTACTTTGTGAAAAAGTTAACCTTAAATTGCTATTAGGTGGATCTACAGTTGTAGCTAGGGAAACTAAACCATTAAAGTCATTAATTGCTTGAGTGCTTATGGTAAAGCTAGTTGCTGCTCCTAGTGCTACTGATTGCACCGAAGGTCTAGCAACTAATACAAAATCTCCTCTTGGCTTAGGTTCTACAACTAAACGAATCATTTCTTGACGAGTTATACCACTTGCTTGACCTGTAACAGCAATACTAAATGCTCCTGGTGAAACACTAGTAGAAACATTAACTGTCAAAGTAGCCATTTGGCTATTGTTAAGAGTAGCAGTCGATAAGTTTAGAGAAACACCAGGGTTTGCAGGAGCTAAGCTAGTAGCCAAAGAAACAGGGCTGTTAAAGCCATTTAAACTATTAAACCCAATGTTAAATTTGGCTAAACCACCTACTTGAATATTTTGGGAAACTGGGGTGACATTGAGAGAAAAATCTGGAGCATTTGCCACACTACCAGCCAGTTTCATAACACGAATAGCATTATTAAAAGTGTCTAGGACAAACAAATTGCCATTACCATCCAAAGCTAAACTATTAGGGCTATTAAGCCTTGCTTGCACTCCTAAATCACCATCACCGCTAAAACCTGTAACACCTGTGCCTGCTAGAGTGCTAATTATACCTGTTTGAGCGTCAACACGACGAATACGATCATTTTCTGTGTCTGAAATAAAAAGATTACCAGCATCATCAACCACTACACCTTTTGGCAGTCTTAGACTTGCTGCTGTAGCAGAACCACCATCACCGCTAAAATCATCTTTACCATTACCTGCAACACTAGTAATTACCCCAGTACTGTCTATTTTCCTTACTCTACTATCATCACTATCAACAACATATAAATTACCTTTGCTATCTATTGTTAAAGCACGAGGAAAGACAAATTGAGCAGATGTAGCCATTGCACCATCACCGCCAGATCCCATCATTCCTGTACCAGCAATTGTAGTAATTATTCCTGTTGTAGTGTCTAACTTACGAATTCGCCGATTATCAGAATCAGCAATAAAAAGATTGCCATTTTTATCAAGAGCTAAACCATGTGGAGAATTTAGCTGTGCCTTTGTAGCCAAAGCACCATCACCACTAAAACCTGACACTCCTGTACCAGCGACCAAGGTAATATTGCCAGTGGCTAAGTCTACTTGTTGAATCATATTTCTACCAGTATCAGAAATATATAAGCTAGTTCCATCCACAGCAATTCCACTAGGGAACCTTAGGTTAATATCCAAAGCTGAACCTGCTAGCACTCTACCTGAATCATCACCATCACCACCGCCTCCACCATCATCACCGCCCCCACCACTTCCATCATCGCCATTGCCTCCATCACCATCATCATTATCACTATTACTACCATCATCATCACCAAACTGTTCACCTAAGTTATCATCGCCTTGGTTAGGATCTATGTCATCATCTCCAACAATTGTGTCTGCAACCCCTTTATTTATATCTATTACTACAATTCGATCATTAAAAGTATCTGCGACATAAATAATCCCATTGTCATCAATTACCATTGCCTCAGGGTAATCAAAACGGGTATCCATAACACTACCCTTAGGAGTAAAACTATTTGTTCCATTACCTGCAACTGTGTTAATCACACCTTCAATGTTTACACGGCGAATTCGGTTATTACCAGTATCAGAAATAATTAAATTACCTAGTCCATCTACAGCAATTGCTTTAGGAAGATTTAAGCTCGCTGTATTAGCTAAACCATTATCACCACCAAAAGCAAACGCTCCACTCCCTGCAACACTAGTAATCATCCCTGTTTTAGCATCAACTCGACGAATACGACTATTAGTAGCATCTGCAATAAAGATATTGCCTAGTGTATCAAGCTTAAAGTCTTCAGGAGAGTTTAATTTAGCACTAGTAGCACTACTTCCATCACCTGCAAACCCTTTAGTTCCATCACCTGCAATAGTAGTAACAGTTTGAGTACTAGCATTAATACGACGAATACGGCTACTAGATGAAGCAAGGAAAAACACATTATTAGAATTGTCCACTGCCACCACCTCTACTGCCCCTATAGCAGTGCCTGTTGCCAAAGCCCCA
>JAHFUF010000067.1 GCA_023265235.1 Blastocatellia bacterium | reverse complement strand
CACAATATTTACAGCCAGTTCGTATATTAAGGCGATAATTATAACTCTATGGAAATAACGCTTTTTTCAATAATTTTCTGGAGAAAATTATTGAAATCATGTCTGTAGATCACACTTTAACAACATATTGACTTAATATTTCTTTAATCTCAGCAGAAGAAGCAACTCGTCCAGCAAACTTTACTTGTCCATCAACTGCTAAAGCGGGTGTAGACATAATCCTAAATTTCATGATTTCTTTTATGTCTTCTATTTTTTCTATTTCAGCAGGTAAGTTTAATGCTGCTACTGCTATACGAACATGGTTCATTAAAGCAAAACACTTTGCACATCCTGGCCCCAGAACTTGGACTTTCATATATCCTCCTTATCTAAAGCTTAATCAAAAGCTTAGAATATCAAGTTAAATAGATAACCAATAATAATGATGCCTACCGTTAAAACACCTACAAAAGTTAAAATCAAAGGCATTTTCAATATATTACGTAAGATAATAACCTCTGGTAGCGATAACCCTATCACCGACATCATAAAAGCTAATACTGAACCTAGAGAAGCACCTTTTTCCAACAGTGCTTGAGCAATAGGAATAATTCCAGCCGCATTTGAATACATTGGAACACCAATCAAAACAGCTAAAGGAACAGACCACCAAGAGTTTTTACCTAAAATTCCAGCCATCATTCCTGTAGGAACATAACCATGTATTCCTGCTCCAACTGCTATTCCTAACACAATATAAAGCCAAACTTTTTTTACTATTTCTTGAACTGCATCATGACCTGCTTGTAAGCGTTCTTGCCAGTTTATTGAAACATTAGCATTGTTTTCTAAAGGGGTTTCTACTTCATTAACCCAATCTTCAATGTATTTTTCCATATGCAGACGGCCAATTACCCAACCCGTTAAAATAGCAATTAATAACCCGGTAAAGACATAAATAGTAGCTACTTTAAGGCCAAACATACCAAATAAAAGTACAACAGCTACTTCATTAATCATTGGTGCTGCAATTAAAAAAGAAAAAGTTACTCCTATTGGAATACCACTTTTTATAAACCCAATAAATAAAGGTACTGCTGAACAAGAACAAAATGGGGTAACAATGCCTAACATTGCTGCTAGTACGTTTCCTAGAGATTCTTTTTTACCTGCTAAAAGACTGCGTGTACGCTCTGGAGTAAAAAATGTGCGTATAATGCCAACTCCGTAAACCACTACAACAAGCAACATCAGCACTTTTGGGACTTCAAAAATAAAAAACTCTACTGCTGATCCAATATGACTACCTAAAGTAAAACCTAATAAGCTATAAGTAAGCCATTTAGCTATCACAGCTAGATTTTTATAGAGTGCGAACCAAATAATTGTTGTTAATCCTGTTTTAACCCAACTAGGAACAAAAAGAGGATCACGAATAGATTTATAAAAAGAATTTAGTGGTAAACCAATTGTTGCCATAACCCACCTTCTTACTACTTGCACTGGTGATAAGACTTTTCACTCTTTTGATACGCAAAATATATGCCTCAACATATTTGTAGGATTTTTAGTAAAAGTATATGTTTTGATTGTGTTAAGTAGGTTAAATAAGAAAAATTAATGTATTTAAGCGTATTTATTTTTGTTTACTGGGGAAGATTTACCATAAGATAATTTTATTTGTGCTGCAATGCCACTAAGAGGATTTTATAGGGCTTAACAAGATAGCTAAAGAAATAAGCAGTAATATGACTACTATAATGGCACCTACAATAAGACATGTATTTGATTTTTCCTTAGAGTGGCCTTTTATTACACAAACAATCCATTTCCAGTGAAGAGCTGTGTTGGTTCAGAGTGAAATAGAAAAAAGGAAAGGAAGCGATAGAGAAAGTAGGTTTATAATATAGTATCTTCAAAAAGAAAATACCAGCTAAAAATAGCAAAGAAAAATTAAATAAAAGCAGATGATGATCAAAATCAAAAAAAATGATCATCAATGCCAGGAAAAAATCAAGCCAAAAAAATCTGACCAAACTTTCATCATAAAAAACTCCCACCTTTTAGCTCATCATTTAAAAAAGATGATGATGATAAAGATGATGATGATAAAGATGATGATGATAAAGATGATGATGATTTAGGATTATTCTGCCAAGATTTGGAGCGTTTAAGTTTACGAAGTTCACGAGCGGCTGCATCCATTAGCATATAAGTTAATCTTTTGTATCCTTCTTCTTTGTTTTCTAGATAAAATTTTACTATCGCAATCTTTTCTTCTTCTTCCAACCAATAATCACGCCGTATTTTTGCGTTATGCTCATTGGCTAATCCATATCTTACTTTCCAATCATAGTGTTTGGCTCGGCTTATTCCTATAGAGTCTATTATTTTCATAATGTTTATTTGTGTTTTTCTTGACCAATAGTTTATAAAATCTATTACTTCATCCCTTACACCAAATTCTACCCATTTGCCTTTTAACTTAGGCCAAGATTTTTTTTAACTTTATGTGTTCCTCTAGTAATTCCGAGACCACTTCTGCTTTGCGAATTAATTTTTCTTCTAATACCATTATTTTTTGCTCTAATTGGCAAGCTTTTGTTTTTTCTCCATTATTTGTTTGACTAAATACCATTTGGCCTTGCTCAAATAATTGTTGTTGCCATTTATAAAATACTGATGGCGCTATTTTGTGCTCATCACATATTTCTGATACTGCCACTTTTTCTATCAAGTGTTTTCTCAATATTTTTATTTTTTCTTTTCCGTTGTATTGGATTCTTGCTTTTTTGGATGTTGACGACATAGGTTACTCCTTTTTCAAATTGTCACTCTCCTATGCCTCTCTTTTCAATTTCAATTTCCGCCTGAACTAATACAGAGCAAAGTGTGTTGCAAGTGCTAATACCAAGGTAAGAGCAATATAAAAGTGTAGTTCTCCCCACTGATGTCTGGTCATTGCCAAAACGGTTTTAAGGTGTCCACTTTGTGGTGGCAAAACAAAATAAATTAGCATTCCTGTAGTTAAGAGAAATGTAAAGAGGATAAATGCTATTGTATCAACAATAAAATTTAATTTTGTTCTATTCATTATCTTCTCTTTCCTAAAACATCCAATTCACAGTTCATAAATTGACAATTTCTATGTAATAAGAAAGCAAAGACAATGCCACTTATTTGTAGGTATTGATTAAACAGAGAGGAATAATATTAATACTATTGGTGATAAATCAATACCTAAGCCTATTTCTTAGGCTAGTCTGTATTTTGCTTTAGTAAGTGTGAACTATACAGATTTTCCTTAGATAAAGAGGTATACTATGAAAATCTTATTCGCAGTAGATGGGGTACTCTATATGATTAACAAGTATGTATTTATATTGTAGTTAGCGAACTAACCACACAACTGTATAGCATACATCTCTTTATACAAAGGAAGTAATTCTTAATATGTCAAACCAACTCCCATATTATTACGAAGTAAATCTAGAATGGTTAAGTGAACGAACAGGTGAGTTGACCGCAGAGCACCTACCATCATTACAAATTGGAGTACCTCCTGAATTTGGAGGTAAAGAGGGGATATGGACACCAGAGCATCTTTATGTTGCTTCAGTTAATTCCTGTTTTTGGGCAACATTTCTTTCCATAGCCCATAACTCAAAGCTTGAGTTCAATCAATTCCGTTGCTCTGCAAAAGGTAAGCTTGAGAAAGTTGAAGGTAATGGTTTACAGATAATAGAGATTACTCTTAAGCCAAGGTTAACCTTATTGTCTGAAAGTGATAAAGAGAAGGCTATTCGCATAATAGAGAAAGCAGAGAAAAACTGTCTAATTTCTAACTCTATTAAAACCATTATTAAACTTGAGATTGAAGTAGTAAACGCTTAAGTATTTTCAATCTTTTAAGTTAGCAGCAAAAGAGCCTCTTAAATTAGCTAGTGCTGTAATTAAACAAGCAACAGAAGCAAGGCGTATTGTGTAAGACCGTCATGGTGTTGGGCTTAGAGCAATTACTGAAGTCCTACGCGCCCAAACTGCATTAGTACGTTCACAAATGAATGCACTCAATATTAGATATGAATATTACTTAAGTTATGAAATATAAAAGAGCTAGCAAACATCTACTAGATATGTTTGCTAGCTCTTTTATTTAAGAGTTAAATGGTAAATGTTATGCAGCTACAGCCGCCAGTGTTTTAGCGCGAACAACTTCAACAGAACATTTTGCATGTGAGACAACAGCTAAAGATACAGAACCTAGAAACGTTTTTCCTATTGCTCCACGCCCATGTGAGCCTAAAATTATAAGATCTGCTCCCCATTTTTCAGCTTCTTCAACAATTAGTTTCTTGGGAGAGCCTTCTAAAACTTCACCAGCAATGTGGAATTTTTCACTACCAAAAGCTTCTAATAATTTCGTTGTAGCTTTATCTATAATACTTCGAGCTTCTTTTCGGTGCTCTTCAAAGGCGATCATACGAACACCATAAAATATTGGATCAGGCCAATCTGTAATTATATGAACAACACTTAAAACCATAATTTCGGTGCCTTCAGGCCAAGGTCGCTGTGCTACTTCACCAATAGCAGCATCACTACAAGGTGAGCCATCTACTGCTAATAAGACTTTCATAATTTTCCTCCTTTCCAATTATTAGTTGGAAACTTAAAAAGAGTTTATTTACAAATTTAAGATACGCAATACTTGTTCCTATTTCTAACAAATCTAATGGCTTAAGATGGAAATATTAAATTATTATTTTGGTAAATAAAGTAACATTTGATTACCTAACATAATATCATCAATATGTCCTATAATATCTCCTAGTACATTTCGCACATGCAAATGAGTGTTAGATGAGTGATGAGTAAATATTCCTTGGTGTTTGTCAGAGTAGAAGCCAAGTATTTCTACTGTTTGTTGCTCTAAAACACCCTTAAAATTAGATTGTTCATGCTTTTCTCGACTTATAGGGGTATTGTCAGAAACATAGTTATTAATATGCCAATTGACTTTTAAGGGATTGCCTTTGAGCAAAAAAGGGAAAGGCTTATTTATATCTATATTGGCACTTTTTGCACTTTGAGCTACAAACTGTTCTAACTCAGAATAGCTTTTAATACTTGTAGATACCGTTACTTCTTGCCAATCAGAAACTTCCGCCCAAACCATAAAAATAGCTTTTTTATCAAATGATTTTTCAACTACAACAGAATTATTGCGAATAAAACTAATGTAAGGGATAGAATCCAAAATCATAATTTCACCACTTAAGCCTTCTAATGGAGCAACTGCATATAGATGCGGTTTGTTGCTAAATTCTGCAAGTGGAATGTTCCCTTTTATATTTCCTTCTAAAAACATATCTCGCATTGCGCCTTGATGCTCAACAATAAAAGAAGGTTCTTGTGTAGACTTTATCGGGGTTTTCATACAACTAGCAAATATTAGAGTCAAAGCAATAAGGGCATATTTCATAATTAAGTTTTTAACCTTTAATTTAAGTAGCAGTTTATATCAGGCTTGTCATTGGACGATACTTGCTTACTTGTTTACCTATTTGGAGTTATCATTTTGCTTTTTATTGTGTCGAACCTCAACACTACAAGCATCAGACATTCAAGTTTGTACTCCAAAGCGTGGTAAGATAAAGCGCATCAACACTATATAACTTACTATAATTATTACTGGCCAAAACCAATCAGCCATATTTTTACTCCTACTAAAACATTTAATTTATTGCAAGTAACTTAGTAGTTATAATATAATATTTTAGTAGATTAATTATATATTCATATAGTTATATTGTCAAATAGGAGTAATATTTATGACTAAACTTACTAATAAACCAAATATGTCACTAGAGGCATTAGAATTAGTAGCAGAACGCTTTAAAGCTTTGTCTGAACCAATAAGACTACGTATCTTGCAAGAACTGCACGAAGGAGAAATGAGCGTATCAGAAATTACACAAAGAATAGAATCTAGTCAGCCTAATGTCAGCAAGCACCTAAAACTATTACAAGATTCTGGTTTACTAGCTCGACGGCAGGAAGCTAATACGGTTTATTATTCTATTTCTGATAAAGTTGTTTTTGATATTTGTGAGATTGTTTGCAACTCTTTAAGAGAAAAATTTTCTGCTAAAGCTGATGCTCTTGGCTTTAAATTAAAGTAACTTCCCTTTACTAATTGAACCGTAAAGCCCTTTACTCTCTAATTAATAGATACATACATGTTACTTGAGTTTGTCCCAAGTAACGTAACCAACATAAAACATCCATTCCTTTAATTAACTTAAACACAAAGAAAAATCCCTAACTAAAGCATAAAAGTAGTTGACAGTATTCTTATATTCCTTTATAGTAATATAAGAATTTAATTATTGAGTATTATTTGAGGTAAATAGGTATGTTAACTACAAAGCTTAATTGTGGAGTAAACGAACTTTATAAATCGTTAACAAACAAAGAGGGTGGCATAGTAATTGACGTAAGGGAGTATCCAGAGTATGCGGCGGGAAGAATTACCCAATCAGTACTTATTCCTATTGCAGACTTAGAAAAGAGAGTTAATCAACTAGATAGATCTTTACCAATATATGTTATTTGCCGAAGTGGACGACGTTCAAGTCAAGCACAAGAGAAGTTATTGGCTTTAGGATTCTTGGATGTTCATAATGTTGTTGGTGGAATGTTAGCTTGGCAAAAGGCAGGCTTCCCCATTGAGCGAGATCAATACCCCCCTTGGTCATTAGATAGACAGGTAAGGTTTGTTGCTGGTTTATTAGTATTAATAGGAGTTCTATTAAGCGTTTTTATTGCACAGCCTTTTATTTGGCTCTCAGCCTTTGTAGGGGCAGGTTTAATATTTGCTGCCCTAACAGATAGTTGTGCTATGGCAATGTTTCTAACCCATATGCCTTGGAACAAGGCGCACCAAACAACTTGCTCTTTTGAAGATAAAACCCAAAGAGGCTAATTATGAGTGTCCAGCTATTAGTAGGGTTGATACTAAGTGCAGCAATTGGTGTTTCTCTAGGATTAATAGGCGGTGGAGGCTCAACCATTACTGTACCAATATTAGTTTATGTGATGGGAGTAGATGCACATCAAGCTATTGGAATGTCTTTAGCTATAGTAGCTGTAACTAGTTTGATTGGGGCTGTACTTCATTATCAAAAAGGTTCTGTAAATCTAACTACTGGAATACTTTTTGGTCTAATAGGAATGGTTGGTGCTTATTTTGGTTCAAATCTAACCTATTTATTTTTACCAGAAACTTTACTTTTTATATTTGCTTTTTTGATGATTGCTATTGCTTTAGTTATGTTACTAAAAAGTAGTGACCAAATGGATAAAAGTGTTAAAGAAACCAATATTGGTAAAGCTATCATTGCAGGTCTAATAGTTGGACTACTTACAGGCTTCCTTGGTGTTGGAGGTGGTTTTCTAATAGTTCCAGCACTAGTTTTATTTGGTGGCCTAGCGATGAAAGATGCAATAGGCACATCTTTATTAGTAATTGCTATAAACTGTGTGGCTGGACTAATTGGACATCTTCATCATAGTTCTTTCGACCTACGTTTAACTTTACTGATAACCATAATTGCTGCTTTTGGGACACTTTTAGGCACAAAACTTTCTTATCAAATTTCCCCTACTAAATTAAAAACCGGGTTTGCTGCTTTTGTCTTGGTAGTAGGAATATTTTTAATCGTCAAAAACTATCACTTTATTTTTTAAGTGTTAAGGAGGGTTTATGTATTTCAAACAATTTTACTTAGGGTGTTTAGCACATGCTTCATACTTAATTGGATCTGAAGGGGAAGCCGCAGTTGTTGATCCACAACGCGATGTAGAGCAATATTTAGAGGAAGCAGAAAAACAGAATCTTAAAATTAAGTATGTAGTAGAAACACACTTACATGCAGATTTTGTTAGTGGACATCGTGAATTAGCTGCTCGCACTGGTGCAGAAATTGTGTTTGGAGCAAAAGCTAATGCAATGTTTCCTCATTTAGCAATGAAAAATGGCGATGAAATTAAACTAGGGAAATTAATATTAAAAATACTGGAAACCCCTGGTCACACCCCAGAAAGCATCTCTATTACTATTACTGATACAAACCTTTCTAATGAACCACAAAAAGTTTTAACAGGAGATACGCTTTTTATTGGAGATGTAGGACGACCAGATCTTGTTGGCTCAAAAGGTTACACGCCTCAAGCAATGGCTGAAATGCTTTATAACAGCCTACATGACAAGCTTTTGAAACTACCTGATAGTGTAGAAGTCTATCCAGCACATGGAGCAGGATCACTTTGTGGACGTAGTATGTCAAAAGAAACTTCTTCTACCATTGGAGAACAGAAAAGGTTTAATTATGCACTAAAGTCGATGGATAAAGACGAGTTTGTAAAAATGATGACTACTGATTTACCTGAAGTGCCTGCTTATTTCCCCAAAGATGCAGAAATAAACCGCAGTGGAGCAAAAGCACTTCAAGAATTGCCCCAACCCCTAGCAATGACAGCAGAAGAAGTTAACAAGCTTTCTCAACAAGGTTATTTAGTCTTGGATGTGCGCCCTTCTTCGGCTTTTGGAGTAGGTCATATTCCTGGCTCGATTAATATTGCTTTAAGTGGACAATTTGCTTCTTGGGCAGGAACAATTATTTCTCTAAACACTCCTATCATACTTGTAGCAGAAGACTTAGAGAAAATAAATGAAGCTGTTACTAGACTGGCGCGAGTTGGGATAGAAAATGTTAAAGGCTATTTAGATGGCGAAATATTTGCCTGGGATAAAGCTAATTTAGATGTTAATCAAGTTATGCAAATAACTGTAAGTGATTTACATAGTCAGTTAGAAGAAAAAGCTAACTTACAACTTGTTGATGTTCGCCGTCCAGCAGAGTACCAAACAGGACATGCTCCTAGAGGTATTAATATCCAATTAGCATACTTAGAAAAAGAACTCTCAAAGCTTGATGCTGAACGTCCAACAGCAATAATTTGTGCTAGTGGCTATCGTTCTAGTATTGCAGCTAGTTTGCTAGCTCGTAATGGGTTTAAGAAGCTTTACAATGTTGTAGGTGGCACAACAGCTTGGGTCAACGCTGGCTATTCAACAGAAAAACAAGTTGTTGCTTGCGCTAAGTAATAACTTATCAAACGTAAAAGATTGCTTAATGATAAGGAAAGGAAACTACTATGAGCGTAAACTTAAATAACCAAGTCGCAATAGCTGAAAAGCATTCTACTGTTGCCACGTCCCATTACAAAATAGTAATCGTTGGTGGTGGGACAGCAGGACTTACTGTTGCATCTCAGCTTTCCAGAAAGCTCAATAGCAAAGAAATAGCCATAATTGAGCCATCCCGTAAACACTACTACCAGCCTTTATGGACGTTAGTAGGTGGCGGAGAAGTTTCTAAAGAATCAACAGAAAGAAACGAGGCTGATTATATCCCAAAGGGAAATACTTGGATTGAGGATGCTGTAACAGAGTTTTACCCAGAAGAGAATTATCTATTAACTCATGATGGAAAAAGGATTATCTATGATTTCCTAATAGTTGCACCAGGGATTCAAATTGATTGGGATAAAATTAAAGGTCTAAAAGAGAGCTTAGGCAAAGATGGAGTTGGTAGTAATTATTCTTATCAATATGTAGATAAAACTTGGGAAAATATTAAAAACTTTGCAGGTGGGACAGCAATTTTTACTCAACCTCCTCCACCTTTTAAGTGTGGAGGCGCACCTCAAAAGATTATGTACTTGGCTGATGATTACTTTCGTAAATCAGGTGTTAGAGAGAAAACTAAGGTTATTTATACATCTGCTGCTGCTGTAAGTTTTCAAGTAAAAAAATATGCTAACACCTTAGATAAAGTAATAGCCCGTAAAGGGATAGAAACCAAATATCGACATAATTTGATAGAAATAAAGTCTGAAACTAAAGAGGCCGTGTTTGAAAATCTAGATACAAAAGAAAAACTAACTCTTCACTACGATATGATTCATGTTACACCTCCACAAAGTTCTCCAAATTTCATCAAACGTAGCCCATTAGCTAATCCTGATGGTTGGGTAGATGTAGATAAGCAAACATTGAGACACAACCGCTATCCTAATGTTTTTAGTTTAGGAGATGCTAGCAGTTTACCAACTTCAAAAACTGGTGCAGCAATTAGAAAGCAAGCTCCTGTTCTAGTAAAAAATTTACTCTCAGCAATCCAAGGAAAACCATTAACAGCTATTTATAGTGGTTATACTTCTTGCCCGTTGGTAACAGGTTATGGACGGTTAGTGATGGCAGAATTTGATTATGATCTTAAATCAGAAGAAACATTTCCTTTTGACCAGTCAAAAGAACGGCTGAGTATGTACCTAGTGAAAAAATACTTATTACCACAAGTTTACTGGCATGGAATGTTAAAAGGAAGAATGTAAGATTATCAGGATTATTATCTAAGCTTTTTAGCAGGAGGTTTTATGTTTTCCCAAAGTTCTATGAATACAGAGAAATCTACAAAGCAAGTGCGTTGTGTTAATTGTGGGGCAAATAATCGGTTAGACCCATCAAAATTAGCAAAAAGCTTTCAGCCTGTTTGTGGTAGATGTCAGAAACCATTACAACTATCTACCTCACCTACATCTTCTGCTCACCCAATAACAATTACTGACGCTAATTTCTCTACTGTAGTAGAAAAATCCAACTTGCCCGTTTTGAATAAACTCTCATAAAAGTAGAGAATAACTGATTTTTATTAATGAAATATTGGGAGAAATATGTCAATTAATTTATCTAAATTAATACATATTAAGTAACAGAAAAGTATCAATTTATTAGGGGAATAAATATGGAACAAGCTGGAAAACCATTTAATCAAAAGATGTTTAGTTTGGGTATAGGTGGAACAATAACAGGGATCTTAATAGTAGTAGCAGGGCTAGGGATGATGATGCTAAGAGTAAAGCTAGCAGTGGTGTTTCTTGGGGCTAGAGCTTTATTTGATATGCCATTTGCTCAAGAAGACGCAACCAAAGTAGGAATGGTAGTGTTACTAGCAATAGCAATATTTTTAACAGGAATAGCATTGTTTCTTTTTGGTACTGCAATGTCTCTAATCCAATTCTCTCGCAAAAAAAATGCATAAAATATTTCATCAATATTTATGGAAATATAGAAATTAAACATAGAAATATTAAAAGCTATGAGTGAAATTGTTATCTTTGGCTTCTAATTTGATTATTTTCATATCATTACCTAAACATTACCTAAAAAATTGATTAAAATACTAGTTAAGTTTCACTGGCAGTAGCACTAGCGTTAGCACCAATATTAGTATTAGTATTAGCATTAGCATCAGTATTAATATTAATATCAGTGTTAGTAGTACTAGTATTTGTTTGTAATTGAGGTTGTTGAGGTTGTTCTGAGCGGTAGTTTCTAAAGAACTTATCTTGTTTTAATTTCAAGCGATAATTAGCTAAAACCTTATGAACTTGACCAGGTTTTAGCTCTCCACCAATAGATTTAGCAATCCAAGTGTGTAACGGTAAATCTGGAGGATTATCTGCTATTAAATATTGTTTGTAGATAGAAATAATTTGTTGGCTAATTTCTTCTGAAGGTAGGTGATATTTTTTAAAGTAATCTTCTGGTCTATGGATAAAACGTAACCGGGTTGCTATTAATTGATGGTTTAAGTTTAGTTCTCTGGTCATTCTGTAGAGCAACTCAAGATAATTATCTTGCCATTCTTCTAGTAATTTGAAGTAAGTTTTCTCAATTAGAAAGGCTACTTGTTTTTCTAGTCTTGTTTCTTTTAGTAAACTGTCTAAAACTTCTGATATCGCTTTTTTGTTTAATTTGTATGGAGCTAAGAGCGTATCTATTTCATCTTTTGGTGGTAAATTACCTTTAGCTAAATATGGGTCAAATAATAGGTAGATTTGTTTATATTGTTGATCTGTTATCGGTAAATTATTTTGATTCCCAATGAAATTGTCATTATTTTTATTAATGTTAGCATTGTTAGCATTACTAGCTTTAGTATTTTTATTAGACTCAACAGTTTCAACTTTAATAACTTTTTCAAAAGCTTGGACACTGGGTTGCTCTAAGATAAAGCCATCATTAGTTGGTGCACCTAGCTTACCTGAAATTCTGCCTATCCAATTTGGCCACTTTGTTTGTGCTTCTACTAGCTTATTGTATTGTTTAGCTTTTAGAGCAATAAAGACTTGACGATTGTTGGCAGTAACAAAAAACTCTTTTGTTCCTTGAGCATTAGTATTAAGCTCAGTAGGCAACTCAGTAATCTTGACACAGATATCTAAGCTAGCTTTGGCCAAAGAATCATCTGCTGGTAAACGATTAATTGTTACTGGGGTAATAGATATTGCTTTAGGTGGAGCTACTTTAGCTTTAGCCACAGCTTGATTAGGTTGATTAGCTACTTTAGCTTTAGCCACAGCTTGATTAGTCGTATTAGTCGGTTGATTAACTATT
>JAHFUF010000617.1 GCA_023265235.1 Blastocatellia bacterium | reverse complement strand
AAATAAACTTTCGTAGGAGTTGACAATGAGTTTATTAAAAGATCGTGCTAGAGAATTTTTTGCTGATTTACAAGATAGAATTTGTGTTGCACTAGAAAAATGTGATGGTCAAGCAACATTTCATCAAGATAATTGGCAACGTGAAGGCGGCGGTGGTGGTAGAACAAGAGTAATGACCAATGGAGCAATTTTTGAAAAAGCAGGTGTAAACTTTTCAACTGTTTTTGGTGAGATGCCAGAAAACTTAGGTAAAAAATTAAACTTGGAAGGCAACACTAATTTTTTTGCTACAGGAACTTCATTAGTCCTACACCCTCATAACCCTATGATTCCAACTACACATGCTAATTTTCGCTATTTTGAAACAAAGGACAAGGTATGGTTTGGAGGAGGTTCAGATATTACCCCATATTACCCTTACCGCGAAGATATAGTTCATTTTCATCAAACATTAAAAAATGCTTGCGATAAACATGATGATAGTTATTACCCTAAATTTAAAAAATGGTGTGATGAGTATTTTACCATTCGCCATCGTGATGAAATGAGAGGTTCAGGAGGGATATTTTTTGATTACTTAAAAGATAACCTAGAAAAAAACTTTGAATTTGTTCAAGAAGCTGGAAACGCTTTCCTACCAGCCTATGTACCAATTGTAGAAAAGCGGCGAAATGAAAGTTTTGGTGAGCAGGAGCGACATTTCCAATTAATTCGCCGTGGTCGTTATGTAGAATTTAATTTAGTTTATGATCGTGGTACAGTCTTTGGTCTAGAGACTAAAGGCCGAATAGAATCTATTTTAATGTCGCTACCAAATTTAGCCCAGTGGGATTATGACTATAAGCCTGAACCTGGTAGCAGGGAAGAGGTTGCTACCACCTATTTTCAACCGCAAGACTGGTTAGGAGTTAGTTAATAATCCCAACATACTTTGCTCTAGGACGAATTAGCCTATTAGTTTCATACTCCTCAATAGCATGACCTATCCAACCTACGGTGCGGCCAATAGCAAAAAGCGTAATGGCTGCCCCTGCTGGTAGGGTTAATGCTTGGCTCAGAGTCGCTAACCCAGCGTCTAAATTAGGAAGTTCATTTGTTAAGGAAAGCATTTCCTGCGTAATCGCTTTTTGAAGCTCTACAGCATCGCTATTAGGAGCAATTTCTTGAGCTAATTTAATTAATACTACTGCTCTAGGGTCACCTTCTGGATAAAGAGAATGTCCAAAACCAGGAATTTTTTCTCCTCTACGTAATCGATTTGCCAGTACTGAGCGTACTTGCTCAGGTTTTTGTGCTTCTTGAAAAAGTAGTTCTACTTGTTCGCTTTGCCCACCATGTTTATAACCTTGTAGTGCTGCAAGTCCTGCTGTAACAACTAAATAAGGGTTTGCCCTTGTAGATGCCACACAGCGAGCAGTAAAAGTCGAGGCATTTAGCTCATGATCTGCACAAAGTATTAATGCCGCATTAATAAGTTTAGCTGCCGCTTTATGCTTTACTCCCCATCCTTTTTGTAAGCTTTCCGCTAAAGTAGTTTTAGTTGATTTTCCTTTAGAAATAATTGCTGCAAATAGCCTTAAAATCTGTGCTCCAGTATTTGCTACTGCTATAGGTCGCAAGTCATAAGCCGCAGGATCAAGACTAGCCACTAATGGAATTAGGGCTTGGAATGTTTCAATAAAAGAGAGTCCAGACAATTGTTGATGGATTTTTGCTAGTCGTTCAGAATATAAACTACTACGAGCGGCAGCAAATGGTAACTTAGCATCTTTTAACCAAATTAAACTACTTACTGCTTCAAAACTAAGCGTATTAGCAAGCTCTATTACATTTTGACCACGATAATATAGGTTTCCTTCAGAAATCAAACATATCTCTGATGTTAAAACGGGTGTCCCCCAATCTAGTGCTGCTTCAGCAGCTTTAGCGGGGTTACGACGTAATTCTTTACGCTGTTTTAATGCCAAAATATCTTCTTTACTGTAACGTCGCAAACGCGGATCGCCTCCTGCTTCTGAACGTACCAAGCCTCGACTAACATAAGAATATAGGGTTGCTAGGCTTATGCCTAATTCTTCAGCCGCTTCTTTAGCACTTAAATAAGGGGTTTCTTTCATGTTAGTACCTTTTTTAATATATTGATTTATGAATCAATGTTGACAATATATCATAGTCAATCAATAATTCAAATACCAATTACAGATTAAGATTTTGGAGGAGATATGAAAACAGGATTAGACAATATTGTAGTTACACAAACTATGCTAAGTGAAGTAGATGGAGAAAAAGGTAGATTAATTATTCGTGGGTTTTCTGTAGAAACCCTAGCAGAAATAGACACTTTTGAAGAAGTAGCTATAAGGCTTTGGCAAGGGTTTACCGAAAAAGATGATACAGTAAAATTCCTAGCCTTTGAGCTAGGAAAAGCCCGCTTACGCGCCTTTGAGCTACTCCCATCTTTCCTAGATATTGCTAGCAAGTTGCCATTTATTGAAGGGTTACGACTAGGGTTAGCTAGCCTATCTGACAAAGATGAAATGCCACATCATTATTTATTAACTGGGGCCATCCCTGTATTTTTGGCAGGACTGATTCGTAGTAAAAAAGGCTTAGAATTAATTAAACCTGACACAAGCCTAGGACAAGCAGCAGATTTTCTTAGAATGGTAAACGGCATTAGGGTAGATAAAGCTTTAGAACAAGCCTTAGATAAATATTTAATTACTATTTCAGATCATGGTATGAATGCCTCTACTTTTACTGCACGTTGTATTGCTTCAACAGGTGCAGGGTTGATTTCTGCTGTGATTGGGGCAATTTCTGCGCTTAAAGGCCCGTTGCATGGTGGTGCTCCTGGGCCAGTATTAGATATGTTAGATGAAATTGCTACAGAGGATAAAATTGAAAGCTGGATTACCCAACATCTCTCATCTGGAAATAGGCTTATGGGGTTTGGTCATCGTATTTATCAAGTACGTGACCCTAGGGCAGATGTACTTAAGCGAGCAGTTTCAACTTTACGTAGTACAGGTAACAAACGACTTATTTTTGCAGAAAAGGTAGAAACAGCTATTTTAACAGCTTTAGCTAAACATAAGCCTGACCGCCCGTTGCACACTAATGTAGAGTTTTATACAGCACTGCTCTTAGAAGCAATTGGACTAGAAAGAGATTTGTTTACACCAATATTTGCTATGGGAAGAGTAATTGGGTGGATTGCTCATGTTTTTGAGCAGGAAAAAACAGGTCGTTTAATTCGCCCACAATCAGAATACATAGGCCCCAGACCCATTGCCCAACACGCAGTGTAATAAATTAATATAAGGGCGAATTGTTCGCCCCTATTTCATTAAACATTATTAAACATTGGTTTGTCTAAACCTTGACGCTGCTAAAACTAACATCACAGTTCCCATTATTAAAAGTGCAGCACCATTTACCCACAAATGCTTAAACTCAGCACCACGCAGGATAATTCCTCTTAGAGTGTCAATATAATAAGTAGTAGGGATAAATCGACTGATTAACCAAAATACTCTAGGCATATTATCTAGTGAAAAAATATAGCCCGATAGAAAAATCGCTGGTAGTAAGGTGCTTGTGGCTAGTTGCATTGCTTCACTTTGAGTTCGTGCTTTAGTAGATATAATTAATCCCATTCCTAAAATGGTTAAAATAAATGGGATAGAGAAAAGTAGTAGTAACAACACGCTTCCATGAATTGGCACATCAAAAACATAACGCATTATTAAC